>JAGCAV010000261.1 GCA_017652545.1 Lachnospiraceae bacterium | reverse complement strand
TGAATAGTGTCATATGTCTACCTTTTGTTGACCGTCATTCAAAAAAATAATGTACGCATTTCTTCAGGTATCTCCACATCCAGAGCCTTGCACATATCCTCTATGTCTTTAGCTGTTGCTTCCTGCTTTCCGTTGACAATATCGTAAGTTTTTCTTGAACTCCAACCCATTGCCCGCGCAAAGTTCAGCAAAGACCGATACATGCTGATGATTCTTCCTCTGAGAATATCCCTTGCCACGAAGCCTTTCCCTCCTTGCTATTTTGTTGTCCACATCTTGTTGACATGTGTATAATACTCCTCTTTTTTGCCATTGTCAACAGTTTGTGTACAGTTTTTTTATATTTATTGTAAAATGTACACAATCCGTATATAATGAAAATGAGAAAGGGGTTGTCGGTATGAAAATCGCAACCAATCAGGAGCGGCTTAACGAGTTGTTTAATGCCGATCCGCGCAGTGATACAGCTATTGCTGAAGATTTACACGTTTCAAAGCAGGCGTTAAGTGCTTGGAGAAAAGGTATTCGTTCTCCAAAGAAAACTGTTTTGATAGAAATCGCCCGTATGTATAACGTAAGTCTTGAATGGCTTATGGGTTTTGATGTACCCAAGCATCAGTCCGTTATGGATCTCCAGCACTTCGCCGGGCCGGAGGAAGATCCGCAGATCCGCATTGTTTCCGGCATGATGGAATCCATGTCCCCTGAACAGAAGGAGCAGATCGTTGCCATTGTCCGTGCTGTTGTCAGCACACAGAACAAGTGAAAGGATGTCGAACATGATCAACAAACCGGATTATGACCGCGCTGCCGCTGCCGCCATGCAGCTGCTGGTGGAGAATCATTTTGCGGAAACGCCTGTCAATCCTCTGCCGCTGATGCTCAATTATCCTGGTGTCCGTGTCCTGCCCTATACGAAAATGGCAACTGATGCAGGTATTGACCGCAAGGATCTTGTCCCTGTCTTCGGCAATCAGGATGCCGCAACGTTCCACCTTGATATGCCCGGCATGGATGATGTCCGCTATGTTGTCGTTTATAACATGCGTCTTCCCTTTGAGATTATCTGGCGGGCCATCGCCCGTGAGTTGGGTCATATCGTCCTCGGTCATGACGGCGTTACCCGTTCTATGGAGGCGCGTATGGCAGAGGCCGTCTGCTTTGCCCATCATCTCATCAGTCCTCGCCCCGTGCTTCACCTGCTCCGGCAGTCCGGCCCGTTGACCATGAATGTGCTGGCTAACACAACCGGCTGCTCTGAGGAATGCGTTGATGAGATGCAAACCATCCCCGGCGCTCATGTCCCTGCCGATCTGAACCGCCAGGTACGCGATCTTTTCGCTCCGCATCTGAATGAGTATCTTAATTTCTATCATTCGTCAGCAAAGAAGGATAAATCCCCGCTCGTTGATCTCGGTACATTTATGGACGGATATGAGGAATAAACCATGCCCCGCATGAAATTAAAACCGCGCCCGGATGGACGCTACTGCTGCCGTTACAAAGATAAATTCTTCTACGGTTCTTCATCGGATGTTGCCTATGCCGCCCGCGATGCCTATATCAAAAAGGAAGCGGCTGGTCAGTTACTCCGCCGTGAGCTTACCGTCAAGGATTATGCCTTGAAATGGCTTCCGCTGTATAAATCCGGTGTATCGGATAAGTGCTATAACGATTATGCAAAGCAGCTGGAAGCCCTTTTCCCTGTCATCGGAAACCTGCATATGTCACAGGTCACTGTGGATGATGCCGCCACTGTCTGGCAGCATTATGCCGGATATTCCGCCAGCACCATCAAACGTGCGCGGATGCTCTATATCGCTCTCTTTGATGCTGCCATCGAAAACGACCTGTGCCGCAAGAATCCTTTCAAGTCTAAATTCTCCCAGCCTCCACGCGGATCTGCCGGTACGCACCGTGCGCTGGAGCAGCCGGAAATAGACCTGATCCTCCGCACTCCGCACCGTTTCCAGCTGGCCGTCCTGGTCATGCTCTATGCCGGTCTTCGGCGCGGTGAAGTGCTTGCGCTTTCCTCTGATGATATAGACCTGTCCGCCGGGCTGATCCATGTCAATAAGGCTGTCCGCTTTGACGGAAACCAGCCTGCCCTGTCAGATCCGAAAACGGAGGCGGGCCATCGGTCTGTTCCAATCCTCTCCGTCCTCCGCCCCTTCCTTGAAAACTATACCGGCCTCATTGCGCCCAGCGCCTCCGGCTCCATCATGTCAGAATCCGCTTTTGACCGCGCCTGGCAGTCCTATCTGCTGGCTCTCTCCTCCGCCGCCGGTCATCCTGTGTCCATCCGCTGCCATGATCTCCGCCACACCTACTGCACCATGCTCGTTGACGCTGGCGTTCCGCTCAAGCAGGCGATGGTATGGCTCGGCCATGCGGATGAGAAGATGATCCTCCGCGTCTATGATCATGTGCTGGCTTCCCGCTCTGTCGCCTCTGTCGCTATGGTGGAAAATCACCTGTCCGGCAACACCCCTGCCCCTGATCTCCGCCTCGCTCGGTAGTCAAAACGGTAGTCAGCCGTTTTCTCCGTCCGCTGTATCCGTTGATTTTACTGCATTTCTACCCTTTGTGCCATGAAGCCTCCGACTCTGAAGGTCACAGGTTCGAATCCTGCCGGGCATACATTGCCGGAAGCCTTGAAAATAAAGGCTTCCGGTTTTTCTATGCTCTGATAATTCAATTCTGAATAGACCGGTTTTGGGCGTTTTTGACCGGTTTTAACCGGTAAAACGGTAGTCAAAACGGTAGTCAAAAACTGCCGCCCTGTAGTCAGGCGGCAGCTGCTTCATGCGTTGTACATGCCCTGCATAACTTTGATCATCTTTGCCTTCTCAATATGCTTGCCATGCAGGTAGTCATAGAGCATTTTCATGCCTTCCGGCTGCTCTCCGTGCTTCTCCCTGTATTCTTCGATCTGCCGGACAGCTTCATTATGCAGTCTTTCCATGTGTCCCATTTCTTCTTTGCTTAGTTCAAGGAACAGATCCGCCGTTTCCGGTTCTTCCTCTTTCCAGCGCTCGGCCAGTTCTGCATATGACTGTGCATCATTCAGCTCCTCTTCGATCTTGTCCGCCAGGCATTTGATAATCTTCATGCAGGATTCCTCCTGTCAGATCAGACACCAGCCGGAGCCAGCGCAGCGATAATCTGCTGTGTCTGTGCAGTCTGGCTTGCGGCCAGGTTAGCCATGTTCAGCTGGTTCTGAAGCGTCACGTTTGCGGCCCGCAGGTTCTCGATCTCCTGATCACAGAGCTTGGACAGGATAGAGTTTGTCTGCTCCAGGATCGCCGCCCGTGTCGCTGCACCTTCGCTCTGCACAGTGTTCTGTGTAGAACTGATCTGTGTCTGAAGCGCGAACATCTGCTGCATGTTGCTCATCTGCCTGGCGTTCTCTCCGATCTCTGCCTGCGCGAAACCGTTGGTAATGGCAGCGTTCACGCCAGCGAAACCGCCGCACAGTGAAGTCTGAAGATCACCGAAACCAGCTGTGATGCCGTTCTGAAGATTGTTTACTCCGCCCATGACAGCGCTCTGATCGAAACCGCGCTGTACATCAGCATTGACGAAACCGGCAGCGTTGTTACCGCCGAAGCCACCATATCCTCCGCCGAAGCCCATGAACATAAACAGAAGGATAATCCACCATCCGTTAGCGCCCATGTCGCCAAAGCCTCCGCCGTAGCCCGCAGGCATTACCGGCATGTAAGTGTTTGTACCGTCCATTTTACTTGATTCCTTTCGATTTTATTTATCCCTATCGGTCTATGCGCACTCAACCGAAAAGAATCTTTTTACTTGACTGTTACTTGATTCCGCCCATCTGCCTGATCATCGGCATGATCCGCTGGAGCATCTGCCCGCCGACCTGGTTTGTGTTGATCAGGTGCATGACAATGGCCTGTGGGTTGTTCATTATCTCCTGAGGCACATTTACGCCCGCGTTCTTGAAAAACTCTGCCGGGTTGCTCTGGATTTTCTGTAACGCTTCCTGCATGTTCATTTACCTGTTACCTCCTCCATCAGTCGCACGATTGCAATCAGTTCAATTGTTCGTCTTCTTTTAAAAAGGTAATTTACGATCTTGTCTGCTGTTTCTTCCGGGATACCGCATTTCATTAGTCTGTCTTTCCAGCTCGTCATGCTTACCACTCCCTTCTCTGCTTATATTTTTGCAAATAAAAAAGCTATTCACGAGTGCGTGAATAGCTCTATTACAGCTCAATTATGGATCTATTTTGTTACACTTTCAGCTCATCCCCCGGCAGGTACCTCCATATGTATGCGCATCGCTTAATCGCCCGCTTCACTGTCTCTTTCGATACATCGCACTCCTCCGCCAGCTTTTCCATGCTTCCCGGATAGTCTGTCAGATAGATGGCCATGATCTCCCTGTCTTTTCTCACATGGATGTATTGATCCAGCACTTTCAGGATGTCATCTTTGCTGATGTCATTCTGGTGCTGTTCCATTCAGCACCTCCGTGATCGGTTCCCCGCAATGCAGGTGTGTAATGATCTCGATAATCTGTTGATCACGTTTTGCGTTTTGATCGATTATCTGCTGCTCCCGCTGCGTGTTCTG
>JAGCAV010000260.1 GCA_017652545.1 Lachnospiraceae bacterium | reverse complement strand
TTCCTGACGATCAGGGACATGGACAGGCAGATTGCCGGAGCCATCGAGCAGATCCTTGCAAAGGGGAATGACAAGACATCCCGGACAGGCAATGTGCTGATCTTCGGCGGACACGGCTGCGGCAAGACAACGATCGGAACATCCATCGCCAAAGCCATTGCGCAGGAACGGGGCAGCGGCTATGTGAAGATGGCCAAGATCTACGCGGCTGACCTGAACAGGAAGGACATCGCGGCAACGATCGCAAGGATCGCGGGCGGTGTGCTGATCGTGGAAGAGGCAGGGGATCTGGACGACATGGTGGCTGATCAGCTGAGTACAGCCCTTGAGTTCCGCACGGATGGCCTGATCCTGATTCTGGAGGATGAACAGCGGTATATTCACGACTTGCTGATGCGACATCCGCGGCTGACGATGAAATTTACATCGCAGATTTACATCCCGCCCTTCACGGCGCAGGACCTGATCGGATTTGCAACGCTGTATGCCGATGACAGGGACTATGCCATCAGTGACGAGGCTGCCGCTCTCCTCCGTGACAGGCTGGACAGCCTGATCGAGGGAAGCGACAACGGGGTATCGATCACGAATGTGCTGGATATCACGGATGAGGCGATCGCACGGGCCAACAAGTTCACCCGCAAGCTGTTTTCCGGCAAGAAACGGTTTGACGGTGAAGGGAGAGTGATCCTTCAGGAGAAGGATTTCCGCTGATCATAACGGATCATAAAGTGACGTCATAATAGCATCAAAGACGGTGTCATTTCGTTTGACATCGTCTTTTTTCGTGTGATAGTATATAAGGGTATGTTTATCTGCTCTGTATTTTCAGACAGAGCTGTATTTCATTATTATTTTCTGATGTCCGCGGCAAAACGCACGGACTGTTTCCAGACAGGAGGGACCAGATGAAAATTTTTAAAACGCTTACGGTGCTGACAGCAGTAGCAGCGATCGGCATGGGTGTTTCTGCCTTCGCCGGAGATCCTGCGGATTTCAAGGTTGGTTTTATCACACTTCACGACGAGAATTCCACCTATGACCTGAACTTCATCAACGGAGCAAAAGAAGCCTGCGAAACACTCGGCATCACGGATTATGTCATCAAGACAAACGTTCCCGAAGGCCAGGAGTGCTATGAGGCAGCAGCAGATATGGCTGACTCCGGATGCCAGATCATTTTCGCGGATTCATTCGGCCATGAGGATTATATGATCCAGGCAGCGAAGGAATTCCCGGATGTTCAGTTCTGCCATTCCACAGGTACCAAGGCACATACAGAGAATCTTGACAACTACCACAACGCTTTTGCCTCCATCTATGAGGGACGTTTCCTTGCCGGTGTTGCCGCTGGCATGAAGCTGAACGAGATGATCGACAACGGCGAGATTACCGAGGATGACACCAAGATCGGTTATGTCGGCGCTTACACCTATGCTGAGGTGGTTTCCGGCTATACTTCCTTCTTCCTTGGCGCCCGCTCCATCTGCCCGTCAGCTACCATGGAAGTTACCTTTACCGGTTCCTGGTATGATGAGACCGCTGAGAAGGAAGGCGCTACGAAGCTCATCGACGACGGCTGCGTGCTGATCAGCCAGCATGCTGACTCCATGGGCGCTCCGACTGCATGTGAGAATGCCGGTGTTCCGGATATTTCCTACAACGGCAGCACGAAGGATGCCTGCCCGAACACCTTCATCGTTTCTTCCAGAATCGACTGGGCTCCGTACTATGTGTATGCGATCACCGCTGCCATGAACGGCGAAGCGATCGATACTGACTGGACCGGAACGCTTGCGACCGGCTCTGTTGTCCTGACCGAGGTCAATGAGCAGGCTGCCGCTGAAGGCACACAGGAAATGATCGATGAAGTGAAGGCCGGCCTGGAAAGCGGCGAGATCCATGTATTTGATACAGCTGCTTTCACAGTTGACGGCGTAGCACTTGACAGCTATGAGGCAGATGTGGATACGGATGCTGATTACACACCGGATACAGAAGTAATCGCAGACGGCTACTTCCATGAGTCCGAATATCGTTCCGCTCCTTACTTCGATCTGCAGATCGACGGGATCACCCTTCTGGATACCGCATTCTGATGATGAAGGGATTTCGAAGGCGTACAACGCGATGAAATCCGCGGACGTTATGTCTGATGAAGCTTTAGAACCCGAGTGAGAAACCCGGGTTCTTTTTCACCTTGTAAAGGAGAATTTCCTTGGAAAAAAAGACTGCCGCAGTTTCGATGCGGAATATCACAAAAACCTTTGGTCCGGTCAGGGCAAATGACAATGTGGACCTGGATATCTATAAAGGGGAGATCCTGGCGCTGCTCGGCGAGAACGGCAGCGGTAAGACCACGCTGATGAACATGCTTTCAGGGATCTACTACCCGGACAGCGGATCTATTTTCATCAACGGTGAAGAAGTGACCATCGCTTCTCCGCGTGAGGCTTTTGAGTACGGGATCGGCATGATCCATCAGCATTTCAAACTGGTGGATGTCATGTCCGCTGCCGAAAACATTGTTCTGGGCCTGAAGGAAGAAGGAAGGCTGGATCTGAATGCGGCTTCCAGGCGCATAACCGAGATCTGCGATGCGTATGGATTTGAAGTGGATCCGAACAAAAAGATCTATGACATGTCCGTTTCCCAGAAACAGACGGTGGAGATCATCAAGGTCCTTTACCGCGGCGCCGACATCCTGATCCTGGATGAGCCGACTGCGGTCCTTACGCCCCAGGAGACGGACAAGCTGTTCAGGATCCTTCGCGCCATGCGCAATGACGGCAAGGCGATCGTGATCATCACACACAAGATGCATGAGGTCGAGGAGCTGAGCGACCGCGTGGCTGTCCTGCGGGCAGGCAAATATGTGGGTGATATGAAGACGAAGGATACCAATGCGCAGGAGATGACCAGTATGATGGTCGGCCGCTCCGTGACGCTCAACATTGACCGGCCCGAGCCCGTTGATCCGCAGGAGCGGATCGTTGTGAACGGACTGACGGTCAGAAGTGCTGACGGGATCTTAAAACTGGATGATGTCTCCTTTACCGCCCGCTCCGGCGAGATCCTCGGGATCGCCGGTATCTCCGGAAGCGGTCAGAAGGAACTGCTCGAGGCCATCGCCGGCCTGCAGCCTGTGGAAAGGGGAAGCATCTCCTATGTGGACGAGCGGGGAAGCAGTACCGAGCTGGTCGGGAAGGACCCGCTGGAGATCAGCAAACTCGGAGTCTCGCTCTCCTTCGTCCCGGAGGACCGTCTGGGAATGGGCCTTCTGGGAAGCATGGACATCCCGACAAACATGATGCTCAGAACCTACCGGACAGGGCACAGGCCGTTCACGGACCGCAAGGTGCCCAGGGATGTGGCGGAGAAAGTGGTGAACAACCTTGAGGTCAGCACGCCGGGCCTGGCAACACCTGTGAGGCGGCTGTCCGGCGGAAATGTACAGAAAGTTCTGGTCGGACGTGAAATCTCGTCCGCTCCCACTGTCCTCCTGACAGCCTATGCGGTGCGTGGTCTTGACATCAACTCATCGTACACGATCTATCATCTGCTCAACGAGCAGAAAATGAAGGGTGTCGCTGTCATTTATGTCGGCGAGGACCTGGATGTGCTCCTGGAACTGTGCGATACCATCGTGGTGCTCTGCGGAGGCAAAGTGAGCGGCATCGTTCCGGGGAGAGAAGCACAGAAGAACGAGATCGGCATGATGATGACGAAGATAGGAGGCAGCAATCATGAATCATAATCACCATACGCCTCTGATCCATTTGACAAAACGCAAGGAGATTCCCTGGTATTCTGCCTGGGGGATCCGCGGAGCGGCTATTGTGCTGGCTCTGCTTGCCTGCGCGGTGATCACCATGCTGGTGACCGGGGATAATCCCATTCAGGTTTACAGCACCATGATCTACGGATGCTTCGGGACCCCGAGGCGGACGTGGAACCTGGCACAGGAGATTGCCGTTCTTCTGTGTGTTTCACTGGCGCTGACACCGGCGTTCAGGATGCGCTTCTGGAACCTGGGCGGTGAGGGACAGATCCTGATCGGCGGCCTTGCCTGCGCCGCATGTATGATCCTGGCCGGAAACAAGGTTCCGAACGGTGTGCTCATCTGCATGATGGTCGTATCCTCTCTGGCAGCAGGGGCCCTGTGGGCGCTGATCCCGGCGCTTTTCAAGGCAAAATGGGGCACCAACGAGACGCTGTTTACCCTGATGATGAACTATGTGGCGACCCAGCTGGTTGCCTATTACATCATTGTGTGGGAGGTGCCGAAAGGGTCCGGACAGATCGGAATCATCAACCAGTCCACCGAAGCCGGCTGGCTTCCGCAGATCGGAAACTACAAGTATCTGCTCAACATCCTGATCGTGCTTGCGCTGACGTTCGCTCTTTATATTTACCTGAAACGCAGCAAACAGGGCTACGAGATCGCTGTTGTGGGTGAGAGCGAAAACACAGCCCGCTATGTGGGCATCAAGGTGGAGAAGGTCATCATCCGTACGCTGATCATCTCCGGTGCGGTCTGCGGGCTTGCAGGCCTTCTGCTGGTGGGCGGGACAAGCCATACCATCACAACGACCATTGCCGGCGGACGCGGCTTCACGGCCGTTATGGTCGCCTGGCTCGCGAAGTTCAATCCCCTGGGGATGATCGCCAGCAGCTTCCTGCTGATCTTCTTCGACCAGGGCGCCAATGAGATCGCCAGCACCTTCGGACTGAATCAGTCCTTCGGCGATATCATGATGGGCGTGGTGCTGTTCTTCATCATCGGCAGCGAATTCTTTATCAACTACAGGATCCATTTCAGGAAAGCAGGAGGGGAGGGCAAGACGCATGTTTAATCTGGTATCCTTCATACCCCGCGCCGTGGCGCAGGGCATCCCGCTTCTGCTCGGCAGCACGGGAGAGACCATCACTGAAAAGTCCGGCAACCTGAACCTGGGAATTCCCGGCGTCATGTATGTCGGAGCCATCAGCGGCGTCATCGGCTCATTCATCTATGAGCAGTCGGTGGAAAAGGTCCACCCGGCGCCGGCGATCCTGATCCCGTTCCTGGCATGCCTTGTCGGCTCGCTGCTGATGGGTCTGCTCTACTGTTTCCTGACGGTAACGCTGCGGGCCAATCAGAATGTCACGGGTCTGGCCATGACCACTTTCGGCGTCGGTTTCGGCAACTTTTTCGGCGGATCCCTGATGAAGCTGACAGGAAGTGAGGTACCCTCCATTGCACTGTCGGCCACCAGCAACTGCTTCAGAGCCAGACTGCCTTTCGCAGCCGGCATGGGCTGGGTGGGAACCGTGTTCTTCTCATACGGGTTCCTGGCCTATCTGGCGATCGCCATCGCATTGATCGCATCCTTTGTGCTCAAGCGGACCAGGACCGGCCTGCACCTGCGCGCTGTCGGTGAAAATCCCGCCACAGCTGACGCAGCCGGCATCAACATTACAAAGTATAAATACGTCACCACCTGCATCGGCTGCATGATCGCCGGTCTGGGCGGACTGTACTATGTCATGGACTATGCGAACGGTGTGTGGTCCAACGATGCGTTCGGAGACCGCGGCTGGCTTGCCATCGCGCTGGTCATCTTCACGATCTGGCGTCCTGCGGTAGGCATCCTGGCATCCATGCTGTTCGGCGGCCTGTATATCCTGTATCTGTACATTCCCACCGGCATGAACCTGTCCGTAAAGGAACTGTACAAGATGCTGCCGTACATCGTAACGATCATTGTGCTGGTGATCTCCAGCATGCGCAATAAAAAGGAAAACCAGCCGCCGGCCGGGCTGGGGCTGCCGTACTTC
>JAGCAV010000022.1 GCA_017652545.1 Lachnospiraceae bacterium | reverse complement strand
GGGCTCGGTCAGGGATCTGTATCAGATGATGAACTGAAAGAGTGAAAACAGGGATGAAGAAGATATTGATCACAAATGATGACGGGATTACCTCAGATGGGCTGATCCGTCTGGCACGGGAAGCCTTGCGCTTCGGTGAGGTCTGGCTGGTCGCGCCCGACGGACAGAGGAGCGCGGCTTCCCACAGCATTACGCTGCATTCTCATATTGATGTATACCCGCATGACTTTCCCGTTCCGGGTGTGCATGCTTTTTCCTGCAGCGGAACCCCGGGAGACTGTGTCAGGGTGGGAAGCCTCAGCATTATGGACCGGAAGCCGGACCTGGTTCTTTCGGGAATCAATTACGGTTACAATGCCGCCTCGGATATCCAGTATTCCGCAACGGCAGGGGCGGCTTTTGAGGGATGTTTTCAGGGGATTCTCTCCATTGCTCTCTCAGAGGGCGCCTGCGCCTGCCATGAGGTGACGGATGCGTATCTTCATCAGGTGATCGAAGAGCAGATCCAGAAGCCGTTCCTCCCGGGCCAGATCATCAATGTCAATTTTCCGGGCTGCCCGCTTTCGGAATGCAAAGGCGTGCTGGAGGGGCGGACGGTCTCGGTCGGAACCTTTTACCGTGATAAATACCGCGAACTGGAGAAGCTGCCGGGAAACGGTGTGCGTCTGATGGTGAACGGGATGTACAACGAGGAAGCCGAATCCGACACGGACTTTCATGCCATCGTGAACGGGTGGGTCTCCATCGGATATGTGAGCAATGTGGGTTTTGGAAATGTGTGAACATGTTTCCGTGAAACGAAGTGATGCGTGAGGCGGTACGTATGGGAACTGATTATGAAAAATTCAATGCTGCGGGAGGCAGGCGGACGATCCTGATCGCGGATGATGAGATGATCAACCGGGAGATTCTCGGTCATATGCTCAGTGACGAGTACGAGATCATCTATGCCTGCGACGGCATCGAGACCATGGAAAAGATCCGGGAGAACGCGGATATTCTCTCTTTGATCCTGCTGGATATCCTGATGCCCGGGGCAAGCGGCCTCGAGATCCTGAAAGAGGTCCGTGCCGACAAGATGCTTGCCCGGATCCCGATCATTGTCATGACAGCGGAGAAGGAATCGGAGATTGAGAGTCTGAAACTCGGCGCGATCGATTTTATTCCGAAGCCATATCCTCTCAGCGGTGTGATCCAGGCCAGGGTGAAACGGACCATCGAACTTTCGGAGGACAGAGAGACCATCCGGTCGACCGAGCGGGACGAACTGACGGGACTTTATACCAGGGAATTCTTCTACCGGTATGCCGAGCTGTTCGATCAGCGTCATAAGGATATGGATATGGATGCCATCCTGGTGGATGTCAACCATTTCCGGATGATCAATGAACGGTACGGAAAAGCGTACGGGGATGAGGTGCTTTGCAGGATCGGGGAGCAGGTCCGGGAAGTGGTGAACCAGTCTGACGGACTTGCCTGCCGCAGGGAAGCGGATGCCTTCATGATCTACTGTCCTCACCGGGAAGACTATCAGGAGATTCTGGAGAACGCTTCGGTCAGCCTGAGCGACGGGGAGGATACCGGAAACCGTGTCCGGCTCCGCATGGGCGTCTATTCGCATGTGGACAGGACGATCGACATCGAGCGCCGGTTTGACCGTGCGAAGATGGCAGCGGACACCGTGAGGGGAAGCTTTACCAGGACTGTCGGGATCTATGACAACAGGCTGCATGAGCAGCAGCTGTATGCGGAACAGCTGATCGAGGATTTTCCTGCCGCAATCGAGGAAAACCAGTTCAAAGTATATTATCAGCCCAAATTTGATGTCCGTCCGGACACGCCGGTCCTGGCAAGCGCGGAAGCGCTCGTGCGCTGGATGCATCCGGAACTTGGCATCATCAGCCCGGGGATCTTTATTCCGCTGTTTGAGGAGAACGGCCTGATTCAGAAGCTTGACCTGTATGTATGGCGGGAGACGGCCAGGCAGATCAGGGAATGGAAGGAAAGACTCCGGTATCACATTCCTGTCTCGGTCAATGTATCCCGGATCGATATGTATGACCCCCTCCTGCCGGACACGCTGAAGGGGATTCTGTCGGAATACGGCATATCGGGCAAAGATATGCTGCTGGAGGTGACCGAATCCGCCTACACGGAGGATTCTGCACAGATCATCGCCACGGTCGAGAAGCTGCGCAGCATGGATTTCAGGATCGAGATGGACGACTTCGGTACAGGATACTCTTCCCTGAACATGATCTCGAATCTTCCGATCGATGCCCTGAAGCTGGATATGCAGTTTATCCGTGATGCCTTCAGGGAGGGCGGGAATGCCCATATGCTTGAGGTGATCATCGGTCTGTCGGATTACCTGTCTGTTCCCGTGATCGCAGAAGGCGTCGAAACAGAGCAGCAGCTGCATGCCCTCAAAACACTGGGCTGCGACCTGGTGCAGGGTTATTTCTTTTCAAAGCCGGTGCCTGCAGAAGAATTTGAACCGTTCATCCTGCAGAGAAAGGAAGCGGATCTGGCTGCCCTGGCAGAGAAAAAAGAAAAGGAGACAAATAAACCGGACATGCCGGACAGTTCAGGTGAACTCAAGGCACGGGAGGCGAAGCTCAGCGTACTGAACAGGAGAACGGAAGCGGCACAGGAGGACGGGCAGAAGGATAAAGATGCATCCGTGCCTGCCGGAAAAGAGGTAAAAGAGCATACGGGTATTCAGCTGCGGACAATGTCGATCTTCTCGGTGATCCTGGCCGTGATGGCTGCAGCTGCCATTCTGATCCTGGATGTATCCGTCACAAGGGGCTATCAGCGGATGGAAAAGGCCAGCGACCGCTATATTCTGGCCCAGCAGGCCGCGACTGATCTGGAGATCGCTTCTGATTATATGACGGACCGGGTACGCTGCTTTGTGGTGACCGGCGAGCTGGAGTACCTGAAGGACTTTTTTGAGGAGGTGAAGGTCACCAGGCGCAGGGACAATGCTGTGGACGAACTCGAGATGCTGCTTGAGGGAACCGATTCAAGTGCGCTGACAAGTCTGGGCAGTGCGCTGGAGCTGTCCAATGAGCTGGTACTCATTGAAAACCAGGCGATGCGGCTTGTTGTGGAAGCAGGGGATTACGATCCCGCGCAGATACCGGAAGAGATCAGCAGCATCCGGCTCACAGCCGAAGAGGCAAAAATGTCGGAAGCGGAGCTGCTGGAGCAGGCGCGGACCCTGGTTTTCGGAAACGGCTACGTGCATTATAAGGACAAGATACGGGAGAATGTCGGCCTGTGCACCCAGGCACTGATCGGTTCTTCCAGCCAGGAACTGGAGAAAGCCTCTTCCCAGCTGGCCCTTCTGGTCAACATCCAGACGGGGACGACCATCTTTTTCCTGCTGATCGTCCTGGCGATCGTGACGATCATTACCCTGATGGTCCGCAAACCGCTCACAAACATGGTCCTGAAGATGCAGGATCAGGAGATGATTCCGCCGACCGGTGTGGAAGAGCTGCGTTTCGTGACCCGGACATATAACCGGATCCTGAAAGAAAATATGGAAGCGAGAGAGCGGCTCAGCCACGAGGCTTCCCATGACGCGCTGACCGGCCTGCTCAACCGCGGCGCGTATGATCTGCTGATGGAGAACGCGGATAAGGAGCATCTGGCACTGATCCTGATCGACGTCGATCACTTCAAGGAGGTCAATGACACTTACGGGCATGCGTCCGGGGACCGTGTCCTGAAACGGGTGGCCGATATCCTGCGCAGCAGCTTCCGTTCCGTGGATATCCTCTGCCGGATCGGCGGGGATGAATTTGCGGTGGTCATGACCCGTGTGAACAGTTCCATGGGTCAGCTGGTCATGAATAAGATCAACCGGGCCAATGACCTTCTGCAGCATCCGAAGGATGACCTTCCGCCGGTCTCTCTCAGTGTCGGTGTGGCATTTTCAGACAGGGAGAATCCGAAGGGAGACATCTTCCATGATGCGGATTTTGCCCTGTACCAGGTGAAGGAAGCCGGACGTAAGGGGTGCAGGATCTATCAGGGAGAAGCCTGAGGGGTAATCAGCCGGCGGCCATCCCGCTGAAGAAGATGGAAACCGACATGGATACGAAAGCAGTGAAGAGGGCCAGAATGGCAGTCATGTTGCTGCCCCGGTCTTTTACGGCGCTGAGAGAGAGCAGAAAGGCAATCAGCGCCAGAAGGGTGCCGATACTGAAGGTGCCGCCCAGCGGGACGGGGAAGAGAAACCCCAGGACCAGGCCTGCTGCCGCAAGAACAATACAGCCCAGGGCGATGAGTGTTTTTGATTTGTCTGTATCTTTTTCCGGATGTGTCATTTCTGTCCTCCTTTGATGTCAGATCTGTGATTGCTGTAATCCTGCCCTTCCCGGGTATGATGTCTGCCTCCGGATTCTCTTAAAGGGCGCTTTTTTTCATGTGAGCTGCAGATCTTCATGGCGGCCATTACACTCAGGACGATGACAATACAGATGTAAGCTGCGATATCCATCAGCATGGTTTATTTCCTCCGTTTTCAATTTACATGGTGCAGTCCGGCGCAGACGGGAAGAGGGTGGTAAGGATCTCCCGACTGCGCCAGCCACAAGCCAGGATCAGTGTGAATGCTGATCCTGGCTTTATTATATGCGGCCGCCTGTTAACACGGTGTTCAGGCATGAGGACGGTCTGTTAAGACGGCGATAAGAAACGGAGTACAGTTCTGAAGACCCTGCAGACATGAACGAAATCTTAACAGGGCCTTAACAGAGGTTTCAGATATAATGAACCGGACAGGAGGAGAGCAGTGGAAATTGGCTATATGAAAAAAAACAAATATGGACGGGGCATGCAGTTTGTATGGAACATGCTCATTTTTCTGGGTATATTTGCGGGTGCCGTGCTGATCTGCTCTTTTTACAGGAAGTCAGAGGGCATGGCTGCCTATGCGTCTCCGGTTTTTGTGCTGGCCGTACTTCTGGTTTCCAGATTTACCCGGGGATACGGCTATGGGGTGGCGGCATCCCTGCTGGGGGTCATCTGTGTGAATTTCTTTTTTACATATCCCTACCTGGAAGTGAATTTTTCCATTGCAGGATATCCGATCACGTTTCTGACGCTTCTGATTGTTTCCCTGATTACCGGCACGCTGACAACCCGTGCCAAGCAGCG
The DNA here is from genome assembly GCA_017652545.1 of Lachnospiraceae bacterium. Next base: position 2,878 of record JAGCAV010000022.1, on the reverse strand, counting down.
GGATCTTCTGCAGTCGGAGAATGAGCGGGAGAAGATCCGATCCGATCTCCTCCGCTCTGTATCTCATGACATACGGACACCGCTGACATCGATCATCGGGTCCACCTCCGCGGTGCTTGAAAATGAGGAGATGAGCAGGGAAGAAGCCCGGGAACTGCTGTCAGATGTCAACCAGGAAGCACAGTGGCTGCTTCGTATGGTGGAAAACCTGCTTCTGATCACAAAGATCGATCGGGAGCAGGAAATAAAAAAGGAACCATGGGCTGCGGAGGAGATCATCGGGGAAGTCTCGGAGAAACTGCAGAAGGCTTATCCCGGTATACGGCTCGAGATCATGGTTCCACGGACACCCCTTTTTGTATCGATGGATCCGATCCTGATCGAGCAGGTTCTTTTCAATCTTGCTGAAAATTCCGTTATTCACGGAGAGACAGCCGATACGATCTGGATCAGCGCCGCAGAGAAGACAGATGCCGCCGGAAGCCGGGCGATATTCTCGGTGAGGGATAACGGGAAGGGCATGCCCGATGAATTGCTGCAGGATTTTCAGAAGGGCGTACTCAGGCCGGAGATCGGGGCCGACGGCAGCGGGAAGAGGAACATGGGCCTGGGCCTGAGGGTCTGCAGTGCCATCATCCGGGCTCATCACGGGACAATGGACCTGCACAGTGATCTGACGGGTACAGAAGTGACTTTTTCTCTCCCTCTGACCTGAAACATCACAGTGATAAGTAAGAGAAGGCAGGTGTACGCTGCCGGAAATGGGATAAAAATGGTGATCAAAGATACAATTCTGATCGTGGAAGATGAGGACAGCATATGCAGGTTTATGACCTCTGTTCTCAAACAGAACGGATACAAGGCACTTACTGCCGGAAGCGGGGAAGACGCTTTCTGGATGATCGAATCCCACTGCCCAAACCTGATCGTTCTGGACCTTGGGCTTCCTGACATGGATGGAATGGATATCCTGAAAAAGCTCCGCGGCTGGTCCGGTGTACCGGTGCTGGTGGTTTCGGCAAGAACCATGGAGAAGGACAAAGTGGAGGCACTGGATGCAGGTGCCGACGACTATATATGCAAACCATTCGGGACGGAGGAGTTTCTTGCGAGGGTGCGGACAGCGCTCCGGCATGCCAGGAATGCCGGGGGAAGTGAAGAGATCATCACCAGGGGAACACTGACAGTGCGCAGCCTGACCATTGACTATAACGGTCACAGGGTCCTGCTGGACGGGAAGGATGTGGGACTGACAATGGTGGAGTACCGGATCGTTGAGCTCCTGGGCAGATACAGCGGAAAGGTGCTGACATACGATTTTCTTATGAAGGAACTGTGGGGACCGAGAGCAGGCCGGAACAACCAGATCCTCCGGGTGAATATGGCAAATATCCGGAGGAAGATCGAAAAAAATCCCGCCAGACCGGACTACCTGTTCACCGAAGTGGGAGTAGGGTACCGGCTGGCGGCGGAATGAGTTATGTGAGTTATGGGGACGTTTGGATCAAACGTCCCCATGTTTTTTATGCCGGAAACAGCATACCGATCGGTACCGTGATCGTCTGCGGGAAAAGGATAAACAGCATAAGAGCCACAAACAGCAGGATCAGCCATGGGACAAGGCCTTTTGAGATCTTCTCCATGGTCAGGCCCGATACATTGATGGCCGCGTACAGGCACACGCCCACAGGCGGCGTGATCAGACCGAAGGCCAGCGCAATGACCATGAACACCACGAAGAACAGCGGGTCAACACCAACCGAAGTCGCTGTCGGCAGCAGGATCGGCATGAAGATGTAGATCGCAGCCGTCGCGTCCATGAACATACCGATCACACACAGCAGAAGGAAGATCAGCAGCATGACCACGACAGCGTTGGAGGAGATGCCGGTGATGCTCCTGGCGACCTGCTCCGGGAAACCGTCCAGCGTGAACAGCTGTCCGGCCGGCTTGGCCGTGATCGCGACAAACAGCACCGTACCGGTGTTCTTGGCGACCTGCATGAAGACTTCGGGCAGTTCCCTGACCTTCATTTTCCTGTAAATGAACATGGAAACGATCAGGGTGTAGAGCACGCAGATGGCTGCCGCTTCGGTGGAGGTGAAGTAACCGGTGTACATGCCGCCCAGCAGAATCACAGGCACCAGCAGTGCCGGAAGCGATGACAGAAAACTCTTCCCCAGTTTCTTACGGTCAAACGGGATGACATGTCCGATCTTATGCCTTTTGCAGTAGATGTAGTTGTAGATCATCATGATCAGGCCCAGCATCACGCCGGGGATAATGCCGGCGAACAGGGCTTTGCCCATGGAGACCTGCGCCACGGCTGCCGCCACGACCATCAGGATGGAAGGCGGAATGACTGTCGCGAGCATGGAACTTGCCAGGGTCGTGCCCCAGGCATAGGGTGCCGGATATCCGGAACGGATCATGGCGTTGGCACACAGGGCGCCGATGGAAGCCACGTCTGCCACGGAGGAACCGCTCATGCCTGCGAACAGGATGCTGGTCAGGATGTTCACATGTCCCAGGCCGCCGGCGATCCAGCCGACGATGTCTTCGCAGAAATCAAAGATCTTCTGGGCCACGCCGCCCTTTTCCATCAGTACGCCTGCCAGAAAAAACAGCGGGACCGCCACCATGACGAAGCTGTTCATGGATGAATACATCAGCTTGACAGCGGAGGCGATCGTGGAGATGTCAAATACCAGGATCGCGGCTATGCTGGCCACGCCAAGGGCAACGGCAACAGGGATGCCGAGCAGCATCAGAATCATGAATACGATCAGGATGAAAATACTCATTACTTCTTCCCTCCTTTCGCCTTCGCTGCCTCTTCGGCGGCGTTCTCTTCCGCGATCTGTTTCTTTGTCTGGGC
>JAGCAV010000259.1 GCA_017652545.1 Lachnospiraceae bacterium | reverse complement strand
GACCCTACAAGGAAACACCCGCCTCTCCCCCTGCCGCAGCTCTTTGCGTATATATAAGATCTTTTCTGTCTGTTCGGTTAATATTACCGGACAGGCATGCGCTCATAATCTGAGGCAGCAGGAGCGGTGTGTGAATTCGTAAGCAAAAGCATGCGTAGGAACCGAAGAGTAAGATGGCAGCCTACGCAATCTTGGGGGGCGAAGTAAGAGCGTACCGTTCGGCGAATGCTTCGACCCCCTAGACCAAGTTGGCGGGCAGCTCACCGGAGTGGGCCCTGCCCGTCCAGTGGACGGGCGTTCAGGGCGGACCTGATGGGGCGGAGATCGTTCGAGCGTCGAATATCACACCCGCTCCGGGTCCATCTTTTATATCCCATGCCGTCCGGGAATCCAACTGTAGCTCATGCAATAAGAAAAGCTCCGGCCGGATAACACCGCCGCCGGAGCCGAAGCTTTTCAGGATCATGATAATGTCGATCATGTCATTTATATGATTTACTATTTACAGGAGCCGTTCTTATCTCTTTTTCGAACCCTGTTTGCTGAGTGCGCCGACACCCTCAATGACAAGGATAACTGCCAGCACGACCATGGCCAGTGCAAATACCAGCTGGAACCAGTCGCCCCAGGCTGCTGTGCCGCCACCGATCAGGCCGAATTTTGCCTTGATGGTCAGGATCAGTGAGCACAGCGTTGCAGCAAGCATGAAGGCCATCGGGAAATAGAACATCTTGTTGTTCTTTCCGACCTGCCCGAGCCATGTACACACAGCCAGCAGAGCGATGCCTGCGAGCAGCTGGTTTGCTGCGCCGAACAGACCCCAGATCTGACTGAGGCTCAGACCGCCGAGAATACATCCGATGACAACCATGAACAGGGTACCGATCAGCGGATGTGTGAGAACCTTACGGAAACCTTTGGCATCTTTATAGGAAGCCTCATTTTCCTTCAGGAACAGTTCACTGAACATGAAACGGCTCAGCCTTGTACCGGTATCCAGCGAAGTCAGAGCAAAGACCGAAACTGCCAGTGTAAGAAGCGCGGCGATCACGGCGTTGCCGCCGAACATGGCTGCGATACCATTCGCGAAAGCGCTGGCCGGTGAACCCAGATCCGGTGTGTACCCGGTGGAGATCATACCGACGGCAATCAGGGAGATCACGCCCAGAGCGGACTCGATCAGCATGGAGCCATAACCGATTGCCTTTGCATGCGCTTCACTGGACAGCTGCTTGGATGAAGTACCTGTTGAGATCAGTGAGTGGAAACCTGAGCAGGCGCCGCAGGCGACCGTGATGAACAGGGTCGGGAACAGCATGCTGCCATTCGCCAGTTTCCAGCCATTGAATGCCGGCAGCTGGAAGGTTGCGCCTCCGGAGAATGCCGAGAAAATGATGCCGCCAATGGCGATGATCATCATGGCATAAAGCAGGAAGCTGGACAGATAGTCACGGGGCTGAAGCATGATCCACACCGGGATCAGTGAAGCAACGGTAATATAAAGGCCGATGATGATGATCCATGCAGTCCTGCTCAGAGCCAGACCGACATTCAGACCGATCACCAGTGAAAGCACGATACCGGCAAGACCAATGATGGTTGCGGTAACAGTCTTCATTCCGACACGATTCGTCAGTACGCCGTAAACAATCGCAAGCAGGATGAACAGCACGGAGATCATGGCCGTTGTCTGGTTATTGTTGGGATGAAGCACAAAGCCAAACTGTCCGGCGTCCGGAGCGGTGAAGAATGTGCCTGCCACAACGTTGACAAAGGACGCAATGACCAGGATCAGAACCAGCAGCGCAAAGATGATGAACAGTTTCTGTGCGCGTTTGCCCATTGAGTCCGCAATGATCTCACCGACCGACTTGCCGTCGTGACGGATCGAAGCGAACAGAGAACCGAAATCCTGCAGGCCGCCAAAGAAAATACCGCCAACCACACACCACAGGAAGACCGGAACCCAGCCAAATACAGAAGCCTGTATCGGGCCGTTGATCGGGCCTGCTCCGGCGATAGATGAAAAATGATGCCCCATCAGAACCGCCGCAGGTGCCGCCACATAGTCAACGCCGTCTTCTTTTGTCACTGCGGGTGTTTTGCGGGTAGGATCCACTCCCCACTGCTTCGCCAGCCAGCTGCCGTATGTCACATAACCGATCACGAGCAGGACGATCGCAGCAAGAATAATCAATAATGCTGTCATGATTTATTTCCCCTTTCCCTTAATAATAAAGATATTTTGAGCATTTTTGCTCGTCAACCTGACACAGGCACTTCCTGCTTTTGTCAGGTTATATTGCTGAGGAGGCGGGGCAGTTCACGGCCCTGGCGGTTGTGGGCCTCTTTCCCTGTCGGGACCTCCATGGCAATCAGTCTGTAATGGCTCCAGCCGAGAAGGCCGAAGCGATAGCTTTGGTAGCGTTTTCTGGTTCGGATCAGCGACGCACAGTCCTCATCCAGTTTGTTGGTGAGGATAACCAGGATGACATCCGTACTTTTATGCCCTGCTTCAGGTTTCACACGGGCCATTCCGGTTTCCCAGGCTGCCGCGTCAAGCCGCTCAAACCGGGCAATGTTCAGATGATCCTCCAGTGCGAAAAAAACAAACTCCTTTGAATCGCTTTCCGAGATTCTGGCTGCCTTTACCAGAAAATACCCCGTATCATGTTCGCTGAACGAAGCTTCCGCCGCAAACGGCGCAGCCGGATTTTGCGTATCTATATTGTAGTATCTCCGGTAAGAACGCAGCACACGCTCCAGCGCTTCCTCCAGTGTCATCATGCAATCTTCCTTCCTGCTTATTTCTCCGCTTCTTTTTCCAGCGGAGCTGTGAAAATGCAGTCACGGATCCTGATCTTCAGTTCCCGCATCACTTCCTTTGCCTCCCGCGTTCCGGGAAGCGGGACCTGAGCAATCTCTCCCTCCTGCGTACAGATCACCAGGTTTTCAACGTGGAGCTCTCCCTTTCCGCAGCAGACCGTCGCGGGTACCAGCAGGACCCTTCGGTAGCATCTGCGTATCAGTTCATACGGGACATAATAGACTTTCAGACGCAGCCTGCAGAACAGGTTCTTATCCCCGATCCGAAGACTGCCGATCGCCCTGGCCGTTTTGTATTCCTCTGTCAGGTCTGTCGATGCAGTGCCCGGACACAAAGGATGAAACTTCATCTGAAAATCCTCCCTGCTCTGCCTGTCTGGTCAGCGCATTAACGCGATAAAGCAGTAAATCACCGGAAGTATTTTACCACTTTCGATCTTCTGTAACAAGCGTTTTATGCACATTTTCAGCATCTTTTTTTACACTTTTTTTATTCTTTTTTTATTCTTTTACAGCATAAAAAACCTGACGGCTTCGTATGGACCGTCAGGCAATTTCCGTGTTTGTCTTTTCTCTTTTTCTCTCTTTACTTCTCTTCTTTTGTCCGGTTTACTCTCTTCACAGTACCATTGACAATACTCCGAAGAATGCGACCAGGATAACCAGGAACAGGATCTCCTGCTTCCATCTGTTCTGCAGAAGTCCGATCGTCTCCCGCATGAACGCATTCGGCCAGTACCACCATTTTGTCCTGCTGCCGATCCCCTCAGCGGGAAGTCCCGCCAGGTTTGCCCAGACACCGCTTCGGAACACATGATAATTGGTCGTGGAAAAGACTACCTTTCCGTTCGGATTGATCTCACGGATGATCTTACCCGAAAATTCCATGTTCTGATACGTATTCGCAGATGCTTTCTCCGGTCGGATCATCTCCGGCGAAAATCCCTGGGACAGCAGATAACGCTGCATTGCTTCCGCTTCCGGCATTGTCTCATCCCGGCCCTGGCCGCCCGACGGAATCAGGATCGCTTCCTTTCCCGTCTTTTCCTTCTGCAGCTTCCAGAACTCGATGGCCTTATCCACCCGCCCCTTCAGAAGCGGCGGCAGCGAGCCGTCCTTGCGGAACCAGCATCCCAGGATCACAATGAAATCCTTGTCCGGCGCCGGCTTATGCATAGCTGCCCGCAGGCCGCAGATGATGGAACCCATCAGCATGCACTCAAAGTACACAAACACGGTAGCGTAGGTGTTCTGAATGGTCTCCAGCACCCGTCCCATGATCTCGGATCCGATATAATTCCGTGAATACATCAGCCAGCCAAGCCCTTCTCCTGCGATCAGCATGACGCTGATCAGGATCCCGAGAACATTCTGGATCCTGGGTCTTTCGTGACGCAGCAAAGCTATGTTGCACAGGATCATGGAAACCGCGAATGCCCCGATCAGCGGAGCTGTCAGAAACATGAAGCGCCAGCTTGCGCCTTTGATCGCGCTGTAGGTCATGTACATTGAAAACTCACGCGGATTCATGATGTGTCTGACTGCCGCATTCAGGATCACGGCCCCGGAGATCAGCGCAAACAGCGAAAAACCTGCATAATAGATGGTGGCATAGCTGTACATCGCCGGCCCTTTTGCCCTGAAAAAATGCCACAGCATGATAACACAGACCAGCAGCCAGAACACCGGCACTGCGATCATGACAGCCCTGTCACCGGTAAAACCGCCACTGGAAAGATCATATACCGTACCCAGGGGTCCTACTCTCAGGAACCGGCTTCCGATATTTTCCCCCTGCGCGTCATGAACTATAATAAAGCTTTCCCCTGCCTGTCCCGGATCGATGGGAATTCTCAGGTATCCGTCCCTGTTTTCCGGTTTCCCGTACCCAAGCACATCCGGTTCCTCCACCTCAACGGAAAGATCCTCGTCCCTGAAAGGCTCCTCCCTGGACCATGGCAGCGGGATGTATACCGTATATGAATTAAATACCGTCAAGCGGCAGATCACGCAAAAGATGATCAGCGCCACGGCACATATTGAGATCTGTTTGAACGCTCTGTCTGCTCCCATTGTTGCCCCCTGCTGCAGCAATGTCAGAAAACCTGTATCCGTTTCCGGTTTCTGAAATCGTCTTTCTTACAGCTACTCATTGTACACTCCTCTTCCCTTTCCTGCCATAGATTTTTTCGCATACGCGCAGAACGGCAGTCGTACAGAAACTGTATTTCCGGCAAAAATCAGCAGGGACATTTTTCTGTCCCCGCTGATTCGCTGTTCAGTCATGTCAGCATCATACTGTATCGTCCGGTTATACTGTCATCCGGTTATACAGTCATGCCGCGTCATCCAGTTCCTCAGCCTGTGTTTCGGCTTCCGTCAAAGCTTCCGTCTCATCCGTTTTCGGACGGGATTTTGCGCCTGGCGTGATCGTACCGAACGGTTTATCTTCAGCAGGCGTGGGCTCCGGAATAACGATCTTATCAAGACCTTCTGAAGAAATCTCCAGGGTCTCTCCGCCTTTGATGTTGACAGTGAAAAGATCCAGGAAGTCATCCAGACTGCGAATTTCCGGAATATTCTCAAGGTTTTCTCCAAGAATATCCCTGATGATCTGGTCGCTCACACTGCTGATATCCAAATTCTCGACAGGAATCTCTTTTTTCTGAGCTTCTACGATATCTGAAACCATCAGATCATACCATTTCCCATGAATATAAGCAGCCATGACGACCTGATCCGGTTTATCTGAGCCTTCAATCACCGTCGCATGCTGAAGGATGGGAACGCTCCGTCCCGGGCGAACAATCATATTGACCGTGCTGCCGTCCTGGCCTGCGATTCCGTATGAGTTGAAAAATACTTCGCGCAGTTCGCTGCCAATCCACGTGAGCAGATCCTTCAGCATGGCTTTCATTTCTTCATCATCTGCCGCTGACTTCTGTACGCCTTCTCCGGACAGGATTTCGTCCATAAAACCAAGCAGCGATGTCACGGTTGTTCCCACAGGATCTTCTTCAAATTTCTGTCTCTCCTCTTCCCTGCGCCGCTGATTCTCCTCTATGAAGCGCCGGACTGATTCGGGCAATGCGGAATAATCTTCGTTATTGAACTGGGAAGCAAGGGTCCTGATCCGCGAGATCATCTGATCCACTTTAATGCTTGTCAGCATCATCATCCAGTTTTGACCATCGAACGCTTCCGTATCGGGCAGATGGAGTGTCAGCAGAGCCCTGTCTTCATTGATGGTTTCCGGCATGGTCTCTTCACCCAGCCGGGTCTCCCCGATTGCTTTCGCAAGCGTTTCTTCATACTGCTGCATGCCTGCCGTTTTCAGTACCCAGGGAAGCAGCTCAGCCAGCTGCGCGTAATCCGTTCCCGGTACCATGGCACAGTCTGCCATGAACCAGAAGGTTCTCGCCTCATCAAAGGTCATATTGCCTTCGGCAATCAGCATGCTGGAAACGCGATTAAGCAGAGATGAGTTGGTATGAACGCCGCCATGGTCATTGACCGCGGTCGGTGTCTCAACCTTCGGCTTATAGTACAGGTCCCAGGTATATTCCGGCTGCTGGAACCTGTGCGGATCCTCCATGTTGCGGGCCGGCGTCTTGCTGTTGCAGCCAAGAACCCAGTTTGTCGGTTCCACATCTCCCGCCATCATCTCACAGTTCTTTCCCTGGATATCACTCATTGCCTCATTGATGGCGCCGAAATCATTCATGTATGAATTGTAGGTCATGACAGAATGCGTCACACAGTGTGTAAACTCATGGGCAATGATATCAAGGCACTGGGAAAAATCATTGATCTTGCTCGCCAGGAAAGCCTGCATGCCATAAACCTTGCCCACATAGCAGGCATTGTTGACTTCGTTGTAATGATCATCACAGAAGTTGTTGAGGATGATGATCGGTGTCTCCAGTCCGTCACCGCCCTTCCAGCCGATCTCATTGTAATAATCCCATGCACGGCAGTAATTGTACAGGGACAGAAGGCCGACCTGATCCCACTCCATGTTGTCAGGACTTGATTCCAGAACGATTTTGCCTTCGTCATACAGGAAATCATAGCACTGCGCGACCACGATCCTGTGTTCAATGTTGCCCAGATAATACATACCTGTACGCTTGTCGCGCATCACTGTCACAGTGATCTCTTTCTCGCTTCCGTCAGACAGGTCCACATATCCTGTGTAATCGACAGGCTCCATGAACTCAAACACATAGCTGGAGTCATAACCGGATCTGCTTGCCTCATCATCCGGTGCAATGGCCGGCATATTGTAAAGATACTCACCGGACATGGTCACATAATGAGCCAGGTAGGGAAGATCCGTTCCCTTTGTTACATTCGCGGATGAGTTCCTTGAATAGACAATCCACACAAAACGGCTGGACACATCCTCGCTGTTGATATCGAACGTGATAAAGCTCGGCAGGATTACCGTATCGGTATACTGTCCCAGAATCTCTGGCTCCAGGCCTGTCGTCTCCAGCTCTCTTTCTGCAACGATCTGCTCAGCTTCCTGCGCGGTAATGCCTGTACCCGAAGTCACCTCGGGCATTTCGGCTTCAACGCTGCTGGTCAGCGCGATCATGTTTCCCTGCGCATCGGTGATCACCTTGACGGCGCCGCCGCTGACTGTTGTATTCTCATACATCTGCTGGAAAATATAGTAGTTGTTTCCCAGGGGGTCAGCAATCGTACGCCAGGGAATAAACTCCATACCGGCGTCAGCACCGATCAGGGACATCATGGAAGCCACAACAGCTGCCGCTTCCTCCTCATTCGTGACAGGACTGTCGGTACAGGTCCCCGCCACAAAGGTCACATGGCCATTGTGTGAAAACACGCGTTCTTCCCCGCCGTTCAGAGCGCTGAGATCTTCCAGCGTCAGCTGACCTTCCAGTGAGCCCGTCGTCATGGTTTCCTCCTGTACGCCATCAGCCACAGCTTCGGTTACGGCTTCATTTGTGTCAACAGACTCTGCGAACGTCGCAGCCGTACCGGACAGCATAGCACAGGCCATGCAGATACTAACGATCTTCTTCCATTTCTTCATTTCTTTATCTGATCCTTTCTTAATCATCAAATGTGACAGCCTGTTCCATTCGGGCTGCATTCCTCATCGGAAGACATATTTCTGCCATAAATCCTCCAACACCCGGATTGTACCCGATTTTTTGTCACAGGAATGTCACAGAAGGAACTCAGATCTCTCCAGATCGCTGTTCCGGGAAACATCATCTTTTACGTTTCTCATTTTCCTCAGAACTTGTTCACGCTGCATGCTTCTTTTGCAGCTTCTATGACTTCCTCAAATTCCAGTCCCATGGATGCGCTGACCATGCCCGCAACAGTCCCTTCCGCAAACGGACAGTCCACCATGACCGCCCTCGGAAGCATGTCTCCTCTGTCTTCGAGCACCATCTCTGTTGTCATGCAGGCGCTTCCCATATCCACGATCACAAGAATGCCGTCCCCGGCCTTCGGCGCGACCTTTTCGATTGCCTCCGATATACGTCCATAGTCTGTGCCGATTCCGCCGTCCGCCATGCCTCCGGCAGCCTCCACCGGCACCTCCGGCGCCATCATCAGTCCCAGCTCCCTGGCCCCTTCGGCCAGCATCCGGCTGTGTGATACCAGAACAAATCCTGTCATGTCATCCTCCGTACGCCCGGGCGATCGCTTTCAGCAATACAGCAAACGATGTGGCTCCGGGATCCTGATGTCCGATACTGCGCTCTCCCAGGTAACTTGCGCGGCCTTTTGTTGCGATGATCGTTTTGGTATATTCCACGCCATCCTCCGCCGCCGCCACGCCTGCGGAAAGAACCGTCGCAGCATCCTCCCCCGACGACGCCGCGCTCTTCATGGCATCGAGCGCCGGGATCATGGAATCCAGCATGGTCTTTTCCCCCCTGACGGCTTTACCCCTCATTTTGACACCCTCGACGGCTTCTTCCATCATAGCCAGGAAGTCATCTAATGTGATCGTTTCCTTTCCCGCTGCTCTGGCCCCGGCTTTCATGAAAGCTGTGCCGTAGAGAGGTCCGGATGAACCGCCGACTGTAGACACCAGATCCATTCCTGCCTTTTTCAGGATCGCTCCGATGTCCCTTCCTGCCAGTCCCGGCAGATCTTCCTCTATTTTTCTGAAGCCCCGTGCCATGTTGATGCCATGATCGTTGTCACCGATCGCCGCGTCAAGCTCTGTCAGGTACTGCGCGTTCTCATCGATCGCGGCTTTCATCATTCCAAGAATCTCCAGTACTTTTGCGCTGTCCGTCATCTTTTTCCTCCATCAGCCGACCTTAAAGGCAGGTGTATCCGCAGGGGCATCCAGAAGTGCCTTCAGTTCATCATCCAGTCTCAGCAGTGAGATTGAAAATCCCTCCATCTCAAGCGATGTCATATACTCGCCCACAAAGGTCCTGTATACGCGTATCCCTTTTTCCGCAAGCACATCCTGTACATGATTGTTGACGATAAAAAGCTCCATCAGAGGTGTCGCACCGCAGCCGTTGACCATCACGGCCACCTCACTGCCGCTGTAGTCAAGATCAGCCAGGATCTTCTCAAGCAGCAGGTCGACGATCTCATCCGCGTTTCTCAAAGCCTCCCGGTGTGTGCCGGGCTCTCCGTGGATCCCGATCCCGATCTCCATTTCGTCATCACCCAGTTCAAACCCGGGTTTCCCGGCAGCCGGCACCGTGCACGGGCGGATAGCCATCCCCATGGAACGGACATTGGCAATCACCTTCTCCGCAGCCGCTTTGACTTCAGCGAGCGGCGCTCCGGTCTCCGCTTTTGCCCCCGCGATCTTGTGCACGAAAACCGTTCCGGCAACGCCGCGACGTCCGACCGTATACAGGGAACCGTCCACCGCGACATCATCGTCCACGATCACCTGGTCCACGGCAAAGCCTTCATCCCTTGCCATATCGGCAGCCATTTCAAAATTCATCACGTCACCGGTGTAGTTCTTGATAATGAGCAGCACGCCGGCCTCGTCCGCGACCTCCCGGATCGCTTCATAAACCTGATCCGGTGTAGGGGAAGTGAACACAGCTCCGGCCACAGCGGCGTCCAGCATGCCCCTGCCCACATATCCGGCATGCGCCGGTTCATGACCGCTCCCGCCGCCGGAAACAAGAGCGACCTTGCCCGTCTTCTTCTCTGCCCGTACCAGGACACTGGTGCCCTCCACCCGGCGGATCCGGGAAGGATAGGCCTTCTGTATTCCCTCAAGCATCTGTTCTTCCACAAGCTCTGCAGCATTAATGATCTTCTTCATCATAAAAACACCTCCTTATCTGACATCGATTCTAATGCCAAACAAGGAGGCCGTCAACATGCCATATCGCACATACCTGCCTGTTTTTGCCATTGATTCCGGTCTGTTTGCCGGAGGCGGTATTCTTGACTTGCGATCACATTTTTCTATAATGAAACCAGGATCATCCTGTTATACATTCTTTTCCCGTCTGATACCGAAAACAGCTTTCTTTTTCGAAAGGAGTCCGGCATGAGGAAGATCTTTTCCATCCGCCTGATCATCTGCGCAGCTGCTCTGGCAATGGCCCTGGGCGTCGGCATATTCTTCATATATACCCTTGTCCTTCGAACCGAATATAAAAATGCCGCCCTCGACATGAACGAGCCATTCAGACAGTCCGCCAGCGTTACCCTGCGAAGAGGAGACGAATCGTTTTCGGTTCCGACAGACCAGGTCGAATACTACAACACCTTCCTTCTGGACCGGAACACGGCCGTCTTCAGCAAAAAGCAGGTGCCGGAAACGGAAGAGACCATCACGCTCGATTTCGGAACGCAGCAGCTCTCTTTCACCGGTCTGGAGGACGGAAGCGCGATCGCTGTCT
>JAGCAV010000258.1 GCA_017652545.1 Lachnospiraceae bacterium | reverse complement strand
TGTTCCGATCGTTGTCTTGCCGCAGCCGTGTCCGCCGAAGATCAGCACATTGCCTGTCCGGGATGTCTTGTCATTCCCCTTTGCAAGGATCTGCTCGATGGCTCCGGCAATCTGCCTGTCCATGTCCCTGATCGTCAGGAAGCCGTCAAAGAACCCTCTCAGATCCTTCTTCAGCCACATGCGTTCCGGCTTCTGCGCGGCGGAAGCGGGCTGTGTCCCCTCACCCGGGGCACTTTCGGGCGCGCCGGCCTCTGCCTTCTCTTCACCTTCTGCCGTGTTCCCGGGTTCTTCCCCCTCACCGGCGCCGGCAGCCTCCTCATCAGCTTCAAGCGGTGTTCTGCCGTGAAGCTCCGCGATCTTATCCGTCGGAACCCGTCTGGTCTTTGCCGTCATGACCTCTTTCATGGACATATCTTCCGGCGCTGTACCGGCAGGTTCTTCCTGAAGCGTACCTTCCATGGCCTGTTCATACGCTTCATGAATCTGTTCATCCACTTCCGCCCCGGCTCTGGAGACCTCCGCGATCTTGACATCGTCGTCTTCGTCGCCTTCGTCCTCTTCACCGAAGGAATCCGCAGACTTCTCCAGGGCAGCTTCCAGGGCGGCCATATCCGGATCCTCTCTCAGGATCACACCGGCCTCTGCCGCTTCTTCTGCCGCTTCTTCTGCCGCTTCAGCGATCTCCTCTTCCATGACCTCCTCTTCAGCGGCATTCGCTGCTTCAGAAATGTCCTGTACTTCTTCGGCTTCTGGTTCCGGCTCTTCCGGAATGACCTGCATCTCTTCAGCTTCCGGCTCTGCTTCCTCCGGAATGACCTGCATCTCTTCGGCTTCCGGCTCTGCTTCCTCCGGAATGACCTGTATCTCTTCGGCTTCTGCCGCGGGTTCCTCTTCCGGGATCACCTGCGTCTCTTCGCCAGCCGGCTCCGCCTCCTGCTGCGGTTCAGCGCTCTGGGCAGCCTTCGTCTGCACGCCCATATTCAGCAGCGCTTCGTCAACCGCGGAAAGCACACCGGACCTCTGCGGAGCCATACCGGATGCAGCCCTGGCATCTGCCACTGTTTCACGGACAGCTGTACCTTTGTCTCCCATGGAAAGCAGGACATCATCGATGGAGATCTGTCCGGCATCCGCCTTCTTCTGCAGTTCGGGCAGCGTCAGTTTTCTGGTCATCCTGATCTGCGCAGCATCCGAATCGATTCTGGCTGCCTGCTCCTGCTTCGACTGATCGATCAGCGCGTCCATGGCCGCCTCGTCTTCATCCACCTGGTCACGCAGTCCCAGTCCGGAAACCACTTCCCTCATGCTGCGAAGCATTTCATTCTGGAAGTCTTTGGTGTTGTATTTGTCTTCCGGGATGGTGATCGGCCTGACGGGTTCCGCCTTTATCTGCACTTCTTCCGCGTCAGAGGAAGCTGCCCCGTCCTCCCCGGTCTCTTCAGCAGCGTTCACGGGTTCTTCGTCCGCGCCGGGAATCTCTTCCTCAGGAACGATCTCCTCATCAGACTCTTCGCTGCCGGCTGATTCTGCAGGAATCTCTTCACCGGGCATCTGCTCCTCATCTTCCGGAACGGCACCCGGCAGCACTTCCGCTTCTGCCTCTTCGCCTTCCGCCGCGGTTTCCTCTTCCGGCAGATCACTGACCATGCCTGTCGCTTTCGCGACCTCGCTGGCGATCTCCCGGGTCGTATCCTCAAGAATGGTCTCCGCCAGGGAAGTATCCTCCGTCTCGACCATCTGTTTTTCCTGTCCGATCGTCTCCTCGTCATCCGTCATGCTGGCGCGGTGATCATAGATCTCCTGCTGTTTGGGCGTCAGCGGGGAATAGCGCATCTTCAGTTCAAGAGCCTTGATCACATATTTGCCGCTGTGGAACCAGAGCACCAGATCATCACAGGTCGTCAGGCATTCCGAGATCCTGTCTGCTTCCTGATAAAGCTTCGCCAGCTCATAGGCATACTTCTCGTTGTATTCTTCCTTCAGATACTCTTTCAGGATCTCGATCTGCTCATCGACAGATGAACCTCTGCCCCGATAGATCCTGTATTTAAGGATAAGGCGGTTCGGGTCATGCGGCGCGACATGGACATACTCGGAATAATACTCGATGGCCTCGTCAAACTGTTTCAGTTTCGTTGTGACCTCCACCAGCCGGTACAGGATCGCTCTTCCTGAGGGCGACTTTTTATACGCCTTCAGAAGCATATTTTTGGAATCTTCGTATCTGTCTTCTGCCTCATAGATTTCGCTGATCAGGCAGAGTGTCCTGACATTCCTGACACGCTTCCAGTCGATCTGATCCGCAATCTTGGCTGCCTCCGCGTAATTACCCTGATCCACAAGCCTGTTGATCTCTTCCAGCCTGGCATTGTATTCATTCTTATCCAAAATATGTTCCCCCGCTTTAATGCTGATGTTTTCTTATTCTTATATCACATATAAAAGCTTAAATCAAATATCGCCCCGTACACCGCATGTCGCGCCTGCCCGGGTGCGCAAAAACGCATGGACAGACGCGAAAAACATTCAAAAACACGATCATCCGGTCAGTCCCGCCAGGTCCTGAATGAAAACAGGATCAGTACCGGGAACAGTTCCAGCCTTCCTGCGATCATGTCCAGGATCAGCACGCACTTGGAAAGATAGGAGAAGGTGCTGTAGTTGCATGCAGGACCCGCCACACCCAGGGCAGGGCCGATGTTGTTCAATGTGGCCGCCACCGCGGTAAAGCTGGATGTCAGGTCGAAACCGTCAAGACAGATGATCAGGAAAGACGCCGCGAAGAACAGCAGATACGCCGCCATGAAGACATTGATCGCCCGCAGCACGGTATGCTCGAGCTGTTTTCCGTCCACCTTGACTTTCCGCACATTGTTGGGATGAACAATGTAATCCAGTTCTTTGACCACCGTCTTGCACAGAACAATGATCCTGGAGACTTTGATGCCGCCGCCGGTGCTGCCCGCGCAGGCGCCGATGAACATCAGTGTGACCAAGATGCCTTTCGACAGGCTGGGCCACAGGTCAAAATTGGCAGTGGAGTACCCGGTGGTCGTAATGATGGAAGCCACCTGGAATGCCGCATCCTTGACAGCCGTTCCCGTATGGTCATACATATTTGCAATGTTGATCGAGATCACGGTTGTGGCGACCGCAATGATACACAGGTAGACGACCACTTCGGACATCTGGAGCACGTCCCTGAATTTTCTCCTGAAGATGAGGAAATACGCGCTGAAATTGACACCGAAAAGGATCATGAAGACCGTGATCACCACCTGCTGGTAGGTCGTATAGCTGGCAATACTGGAATTCAGGACGCCGAAACCACCGGTACCGGCTGTACCGAAGGTCAGTGTCAGTGTATCGAACAGCGGCATGCCGCCGATGAACAGGAAACACATTTCCAGCACTGTGATCACAATATACAGGCTGTACAGCACCATCGCGGTATTTTTGACCTTGGGAACGATCTTTTTGATGGATGGGCCCGGGCTTTCCGCCTTCATCAGGAACATGTCGCTCCCGCTGCCGGCCATCGGAAGGATCGCGATCAGGAAGACCAGCACACCCATGCCGCCCACCCAGTGGGTAAAGCTCCGCCAGAAGAGCATGCAGTGAGGCAGCGCCTCCACATCTGTCAGAATGCTGGCACCGGTGGTCGTAAACCCTGATGATGTCTCAAAGACGGCATCGATCATATGGGGGATATACCCCGAAAGCCTGAAGGGCAGCGCACCGATAAAACTCAGGACAAACCACGAAAGAGCTACGATCACAAAGCCTTCCCTGGCATAGATCCGCTTCTTCTTTGGCTTGATGAAGATCCGCAGGACAAACGGGATCAGGCAGATCAGGATCGTGATCAGCAGATAGATCCCGTCTTTTTCCCGGTAGATCAGCGCGACCAGCGCGGAAGGAGCCATCATGACCGCTTCCAGGCTTATGATCCAGCCCAGTACGTAGAAAATCATGCCATAATTCATATGCTCACGCTTTCTGGTTTACAATATCATTGATATCGTTCATTCCTGTGTTGGTCGTCACGATGACCACCGAATCCGCTGTTTTGATCACATCCTTGCCGCGGGGTATGATCATCCTTCCGTCCCTGTAAATGCAGGCCAGCAGGTAGCCTTTCTTCAGGGGCAGTTCGCTCAGGGGAATTCCGGTATAACGGAAGCTCTCGTTGATCAGAAATTCCAGCGCTTCCACCTTGTTGTCAACGATCCAGTGAATCGCCTCCACGTTGCTCCCAAGAGAGTTCTTGCGGGCACGGACATACTGCAGGATATATTCCGCAGTCAGCGAGCGGGGATGGATCGTCGTATCCAGATCCAGCTCATCGAACACTTCATCAAAAGCAATGCGGTTGATCTTTGTTACGATCTTCCTTGCCCCGTTCTTTCTGGCAAACAGGGAGAGAATGATGTTCTCTTCATCGTAATCCGTCAGCGCCACAAAACCTTCTGTGTTGTCCAGTCCTTCCTCCAGAAGCAGCTGTTTGTCACTGCCGTCACCATGAATGATGGTGGTCTTCGGAAGCTGCTCGCTCAGGAATTCGCAGCGGTTCAGCCGGCGTTCGATCAGCTTCACCTTGATGCCGTATTCGCTGAGCATCTGCGCCAGATAATATGCGATGTCGCCTCCGCCGACGATCATCGCGTTCCTCACCTTGTTGGTCTTCAGGCCGATCTTCCTGAAGAAGGTTTCTTCTGTAGCGGTGTCGGAGATAATCGAAATCACGTCTCCGCTCTGCAGCACATACTCACCGTGCGGGATCTGCACTTTTCCGTTTCGTTCCGCCGTGCATACAAGGACATCACATCTCAGTTTTGCATGCATCTCGATCAGGTTCAGTCCATCCAGTATGGAATCAGCCGGGATCCGGAAACTGAGCAGCTCGATCCGGCCTTTGGCGAATGTATCGATCTCGATGGCCGAGGGGAACTTCAGCAGCCTTGCGATCTCCCTGGCAGCGGTCTCCTCCTGATTGATGACCATGGCCAGGCCCAGCTCCTCCTTCAGGAATGCCACTTCCGCCCTGTAATCGGGGTTTCGAAGTCTGGCGATCGTATGAACGTCTCTTCCTGACATGCGGGCTGTCAGACAGCACAGAAGATTCAGCTCATCTGATCCGGTCACGGCAATGAGCAGGTCCGTATCCATGATCTCCGCTTCCTTCTGGACCGCGGAACTGGCTCCGTTTCCGACCGTTCCCATAATATCGTATTTGTCACAAAGCTCATTTACGGCCGCCTCATCACGGTCAATGATCATGACATCATTGTTCTCCCGGCTCAGCACAGCAGCCAGTTCGCTGCCGACTTTGCCGCATCCTACGATGATGATCTTCACTTCTTACCTCCCCATGAAAACAGACAGATGAAACAAAAATACTATATCACTAATTTATGTGTTTTTCCAGTACGCAGGGAACAAAGAAAAGGAGCCTCATGTCATCATGGGCCCCCTTATATATTATTTAGTTTTAAAATATTCATTTTTATATTTTTTAACCGGAGCTTTATCCTGCTTATATGTAAATGCCCTGAGGCACTTTCACT
>JAGCAV010000257.1 GCA_017652545.1 Lachnospiraceae bacterium | reverse complement strand
GGGCATCTTGACAAGGCAATGGTAACGGAACCGAAGACCGGAATGATCGTCAACGTATCCCATTATCCCAGAGGTTACAGAATGGGATGGCACAGGCATCATTGCGCTCATGGCATGTACATCATTGAAGGATCCATGGAGACGAATCTGGGGATCGTGAAGAAAGGCGAGTTTGTGTGGTTTCCTGCCGAAGTTGAGATGGATCATGGAGCGACGATGCTGGAAGACTGCACGTTCCTCTTTATTACAAATGCTCCGTTTGACATTGAACAAGTTAATCAGAAGTGACTGAGATCTGATATGCGATCCACGCCGCTGCGAGGATCCCGCCGGTAATATCCGGAACGGGATCCTTTTTTGGAAGGGGTCAGACCCCTTTACAGAAGTATTAACCGCTTAACAGATTTGTAAAGGGGTCTGACCCCAATCGGTGTCTTGAAGAATGCGAAGATAACATTTACAATCAAGTATGTTCGATGACAGTGCGCTGCCTGGCATGCTGGCATCTTTAATGTAATAAGGACACAGAGACGAACCGTGATGGTGCGACAGCACCGGTAAGTCGGACAGCTGCAGCAATATCAGCTGCAGAGAGGAGGTATGTACAAATGGGAATTACTGTTGGAATGAATCAGGCAAAAGAACTGCTGAATCAGGGAATCTCACAGGCCGAGGAGCTGATCCAAAACCCGTCGCAGGTGGATGAACTGCTTGTGAGTTTGGAAGAGAAGCTGAAGGAAGTGCCGGCGATCGGTGGGACACTCTCCGATATTCCTCTCATGATAGCCATGGTTAAAGCCTGGATCAAGAAGGATTATACAGTTGTTTCACCTAAGGTGATCGCATGCCTCGTCGGCAGCTTCATCTATTTTGTAAAAAAGAAGGATCTGATCCCGGACAGCCTTCCAGTGATCGGCGCTGCAGATGATGTTGCGGTACTGGGGCTGGCGCTGAAGATGTCTGAGCCGGAGCTGCAGGCTTTTGCGCAGTGGCGGGATGGGCGGAAAGTATCTGATGACGGCACAGACGCCGGAGACACGCAGACAGTCACGCAGAAAGAAGATAAATGTTTGGAAATCAAAGCCGTCAAATTCAGAAAAGACGGATACTACTCCCAGCCATTCGCTTTCGGCGGCGAAGAAGGCATGGACAAGTTCGATCCTCAGATCCGCTATCGCGGCAGTTTGCAGAACTATCTGATCGATACCGGAGATGAAGTGATTCTGGTTGACACCGGCCTGCCCGCAGGGACTCCGGAGGAAAAGCCCGATGAGAATACGCCGCTTTTTACAGGTAAGGACATCTGCAGCTACATGGAGGCACTGGAGGCACTCGGATATAAGGCGGAGCAGGTATCGAAAATCCTGCTGACACACAAACACAGTGATCATTCCGGAGAGCTCAGGTCCTTCCCGAACGCGCAGATTTATGTAAACGAAGAAGAAGTGGGTGCCGCTGAGCTGCAGGGTATCCCGAACCTGGTTCCTGTGAAATTTACGGATGGCGCCTATTATAATTTCCCTGAGAGCCAGAAGGTCGCAGACGGTATTTTCTTCATTAAGGCGAAAGGTCATACCAACGGAAACAGCATCATCATTGTGGAAAATGATGGTTTGTTCTACATGCTTCACGGGGATATCACCTATGTGGATGAAGCGCTGTATGAGAATAAGCTTTCCATCGTTTACGATGATCTGCAGGCTGCCCGGGAGACAATGGACAGGATACGTGAATTTATTCGGAATCATCCGACTGTCTATTGCGGAACCCATACCCCGCAGGGTTATGAAAATCTGGAAGCAAAGCGTGTGATGGATCTGGACAATCCGGTGGAAACGGTGTTTGCGGATATTGATTTTTCTGCCCAGGAAGCCAGCGGCAAATATGTCTGTTCTGTCTGCGGGTATGTCTATGACCCGGCTGAACATGACGGAACAGCATTTGAGGAGCTGCCCGATGACTGGAAATGCCCGAGATGCAGGCAGCCGAAGGAGAAATTCAACAGGGCATGATGCAGCATGACTGTTTCATAAAAAAGATGAACGGCTGAAGATGTACAATTATAATAAGATAATAAGGGATGGGCTGTCGCATTCGTGCGACAGCTCCTTTTAATTATGCCAGTTTTGTGACTGTTTCTCGTCTATGATGAGCGTGTCAGATGGAAAAAAGGATCCATTCTGGCGAATAAGTCTTTATGAATGATTACTGTCCGTATCTGCACAGGATCTGGGCAGATACAAATATGGAAAAAAGACAAGTATGCCTGTATAAAGGCAGAAAGGAAAAAAGAATGAAAAAGAAAATGACAGCGCTCATCATGGCAGCGGCCATGGCGGCAGCGCCTGCTGCGACCGCCCTGGCGGCATCAGAGCAGGCAGAGAATTTGACGGAATCTGTGTCAGTGACACAGGATATTGCGAAAGAGGCTGAAGCAGCCGAAGCGGCTGTGGATAAGGCGGCGGATGGCTCCGGCTACGGGTGGGAGACGGACATCCGGATGAAGATCACGAAGGAAGATGAGCTGATGCGGGAAGCGGGCCTTACTCTGGATGAGTGGGACAATGGCGTTTCGCAGATGAAACAGGAAGGCCTTGACCTGGCGGTGACGGAGGAGACGATCCTTTCGGCGGATCAGGAGGCGCGGATCCTGAAGAGTGGAGACAGGGTTTACCAGATCAATGCGCCAAAAGCGTTCTCCCCGATCAGGAATGCGCTGGACGCGTACAGAACGGCATACTCCGTGGTGCGGATCTTCGGAGGAAATGAGCTGCTGAATCTGCAGCTGTGGTCAAAACTGGAGATGAATGACACGATCGTTTATTCCTTCCAGCAGATTTCCGACAGCGAGATGGTTGGCGGAAGCGTCATCAAGATCGCGGTTGATCAAGATGGAAACGTATCCGCGGTGTTTGGTGGACTGGATCCCGAGAACCCCGGGAAGGAGGAGAAAGTGCTCACCCGGGAACAGATTGAGGAGAAGGCGGATCAGCATCTTCGCGGCGAAGGCGTGGAGACGGGAATTCTTTCGCAGTATTCCCAAAGGATCAGCCGCTATCCCGAGCGCATCGGGAAAGCCCTTAACCTGGATGAGCAGAGTGATGAGTTTATCCCGGACCAGATCATGTGGGTTGTCTATTCCGAAAACACCTCGGATGGAGCGGAACAGTATCCTTACCTGGCGCACTATCTGCTGCTGGACGGTTCGTACCAGTTTGATCTTCCGGTCCGGGAGCCGGGAGATCGCGACTCTCTGAGCGGATGCCGCATAAAGGATGTCTTTGCCGGCATGGAAGCGGATACCTGGACCGGTGAGATCACAAATCTGAACAAAGAGGCTGAAACCGTCACGATCCCGGTCATGAAAAGCGAACAGGACGGCACATATTTTCTGGGTGATCCAGGCCGCAGGATTGCTGTGGCGGACTTTGCGGAAGCTGTCTACGGTGAGGATCATGAATTCAGGCTGGTAAGCAGCGAAAGCGGGAATGACTGGGACCCGGAGGATGTGTTCCTCTATTACAACTATATCCGCTCCTGGGATTTCTACGCGGATATGGGATGGGTCGGACCGGACGGACAGGGAACGGATGTCATGATCCTTAAAGATATGTGCACCAGTGACGGAACGCTTTATGAAAATGCCTGCAGCATCGGTCTTCTGGAAGGCTATCAGATGTTCGGTTATACGGCGTACAGCTCGGACGGCAGCGCGCTGGGATTGGTACAGAGTCTGGATGTACTGGGGCATGAATTCACCCATACCTTTACCTCGACCATGATGAACTGCAACCTGTATGAGAACGATCTGGGCGCGATCAATGAAGCCATGTCCGATATCATGGGCAACCTGATTGAGTACATCTGCGCAGATACCGATGATACAAAGTGGCTGCTGGGCGAGAATACTGGTATGGTGATCCGCTCCATGAGCAATCCCGAAGACTACCAGCAGCCCTGGTACGTCTGGGGAGAGAACTACGGACCGCATACGGATAATCCGAATGAAACCAACGACAGAGGAGGCGTTCATATCAACTCTTCCCTGCTGAACCGGATCGCAGCCCTTCTGTGCATGGATGAGGGGATGAGCTATGCGGATGCTGTCCGCTTCTGGACGATGGCCGCGATGGGTATGACACCGCGGACGGACTACGTGCAGATGGAAGGTCTCTTAAACTGGGCGATTGAGCAGACAGGTCTTACGGCTTATGAGAACGGACTTGGCAGACTGATCAGGGAAGAGCATCTTGACAGAACCGAGGTTCCGGACAGACTTCCCGCAGATCAGAAGATTGTCAGGCTGAAAGTCCCGAATACAGAGGCGTTCAGGGATGGAGGCTGGTCACTGATCGCGATACAGCTGAATACGGAGACAGTCGGGGAACTTGGAGGAACGCTCTTTGACCTCCTGGTCAATGCATTCATCGGCGATCCGGAGGATACACAGGAGATCGGTGCGATATTGCAGGAACTGGCGAAGAATCTTCGCCTGGATGAGACAAAGCTGACACTGGATCATCTGGAAACCGATGATGAGGTGGTTGAAGCATTGACGGGCATTGGCATTCTTTCCCTCCAGAAGCTTCTGAAACAGAAGATGACCTGGGAAGAGAATGATACCGGTGAGATGGTTATGGTAACGGATCAGGATCCGACGCTTTATGTGCTGATTCACACGAAGAAATCCGGTACGGAAATGGACGGTCTGGCGGTGCTGATCGGCAGACGCTGGTACGATATTTCCAGGTTTGCGAAGGTGGGTACCCTCATCATGGATGAAGCCGGAGAAGGAAGCGGGATCGACGAGGACGAAATCAGAAGGGCAGCTGCAGAACTGATCGAGGGCATTCTGACTGACCTGCTTGAAGAAAAGCAGGAAGAGGAGCCCGTTCAGGAGGAACAGGAAGCTGACATCACATACATCCTGGATACAGTGCTTGGCGTGGCGGAGTATTTCCTCGGTGATGAGGAAAACAAACCTTCACTGGAAGAAATCTTTGCTTTGCCGGCCACGACCGAGTACCTGCCTGATGCGGGACTGGATGCGCTGACGCTGAACTAATACACCAATTCACATCAAAATATGTATGCTCAGATATCAAAATAATGCACTGAATTACACGCATATATTGACGGCTGACCGTTCATCATGTTATGTTCCTGTTATGGAATGCAGATAACAGAAGGACGGGAATCAGGAAGCTTTCTGCTTGTTGCAGAAAGCTTCTTTTTTGTAATAAACGACAGGAGAAGGCAAAGTGGAAAATGCAATTGTTTCCCTGCAGCATGTCAATAAATGGTATGGCAGCAATCATGTGGTCAGGGATATGAACCTGGATATCGCGCAGGGGGAATTCCTCACGCTGCTTGGACCTTCCGGCTGCGGCAAGACGACGACGCTGCGCATGATCGCGGGTTTTGAGGACGCTACAGAGGGCACGATCCTTGTACAGGGCGAGCGGGTGGAAGAAAAGCAGCCCTACCAGCGGGACGTAAATACGGTATTTCAGAATTATTCTCTGTTCCCGCACATGAGTGTCTACGACAATGTGGCCTACGGTCCGATGATCAAAAGAGTGCCGAAGGATCAGATCCGCGCCAGGGTCAGCGAGATGCTTGCGCTGGTACAGATGTCCGGCTTTGAAAAGAGAAAACCGGATGAGCTGTCCGGCGGTCAGAAGCAGCGCGTGGCGATTGCCAGGGCGCTGATCAACAATCCGCGCGTGCTGCTCCTGGACGAGCCGCTGGGAGCCCTGGACCTGAAGCTTCGCAAGCAGATGCAGATCGAGCTGAAACGGCTGCAGAAAAAACTGGGGATCACTTTTGTATATGTGACGCACGACCAGGAGGAGGCCATGACCATGTCCGACAGGATCGCGGTCATGAAGGACGGGGTGATCGAGCAGATCGATAAGCCCATGGAGATCTACCGCAGGCCGAAGACGCGGTTCGTGGCGGATTTCATCGGTGAATCCAATATCTTTGAGGGGACTGTCGAAAAGAAGGACGGAGATCTTCTGACCATTGCCCTGCCGTCAGGGACGGTCAGCGCCGTTTCCGAACAGGAGGATCTCACGACGGGAGAAAAAGTCTATGTCTCCGTGCGGCCGGAAGACATGTGTGTCTCACCTGAAAGACAGGCCGGATTTGATTTCCCGGCGAGCGTTATGGATTCCGTCTATATGGGCACCCTGACGAAGGTGATGCTTTCCGCGTCCGACGGACAGGAGGTCAAATACGCCCGCTTTGAGGACACACAGGGCCTTACGGAGGGGACGAAGGTCTGGCTGTACTGGAAACCCGAGAAGGCGGTTGTGATCAGGATGGGTTAGGACTTCAGGACAGATTGAAACCTCAGGATGGACTGAGACCTCAGGATAGACAGAGATCCCTGGCTTTAGGAGGCAGGACGATATGAACAGTTCCGGAAAGAAAAGAGTGGGAAAAAAGAAAAGCCGTCTTCCGGTGCTGGCCCAGGCAGGGCCGGTCAGTCTGTGGATGGTTCTGTTCGTGACCATTCCTCTCTTGTTTATTATTTATGTGAGCTTCATGACCAGGGGGGACTTCGGGGGCGTCGTGTATGAGTTCTCCACGGAGAGCTATGAGAGCCTGATGGATCCGATGTACTTCAAGGTCATCTTAAAGAGCTTCCGTGTTGCCACAATGACGACACTGCTCTGTCTTCTCTTCGGGTATCCGCTGGCGTATTACATCGCGAAGAAGCCGCCGGAGACGGCTTCGAAGCTGATTATGCTGCTGATGATCCCCTTCTGGACAAACGGCATGATGCGCCTGAATGCCTGGATGCTGTTCTTCCAGATGAACGGGCCGGTCAACTATATGCTCACGCACCTGGGTATAACGGAAAAGCCTGTCATGTTCCTGTATACGGACTGGCTCGTCAACATCGGTCTCTTTACCAGCATGCTGCCATTCGCGGTGCTTCCGATGTATTCCTCCATAGAGAAGCTGCAGAAATCTCTTCTGGAAGCCTCCTATGATCTTGGCGCGGATCCGGTGAAAACTTTTTTGAAGGTGACGCTGCCTCTGACATTTCCCGGGATCTTTTCCGCGATCATCCTGACATTTATCCCCGCACTGGGGACCTACACCGTGACAGATATGCTGGGCGGCGGAAAGGTTCT
The DNA here is from genome assembly GCA_017652545.1 of Lachnospiraceae bacterium. The sequence goes on along the minus strand of JAGCAV010000257.1, from coordinate 1,803 downwards.
TTACATCGGTAATATCATCAAGAACCAGTTCGGCGCGATCCGCAACTGGCCGCTCGGTGCTGCCCTGTCGGTGCTCCTGCTTGTGATCACGGCGCTGCTGATCTTCATCTACTCCAGGTTCGCCGGGCTTGAAGATATGGAGGTGGTCTGATGGAAAACGGAAGAAGCCGGAAAAAGACAAAGAAGAGAGCCTTCTCCTTGCTGGCGGACCTGTACGTCGTGGCCATGTACACCCTGTTCTATATCCCGGTCGCGGTCATGATCGCCTTCTCGTTCAATGACGCGAAGCGCAATTTTTCCTGGGAAGGATTTACAACGAGCTGGTACGCAAAGCTGTTCTCATTCCAGAATACAACCCTGTGGGATGCCCTGATCTACTCGCTGATCATCGCTGTGCTTGCGACCGTGATCAGCACGGTCGTCGGGGTCCTCGGCGGGATCGGCCTGAAGAAGTTTGAGTTCCGGACAAAGAAATTCATCAACATGATGATCTATGTGCCGATCATTGTTCCGGAGATCGTGCTGGCAGTCGCCATGCTGATCATCTTCATCACGGTCGGCTTTAAAATGGGAATGGGCACCATCCTGATCGGACACTGCACCTTCTGCATTCCCTATGCGGTGGTGACCATCAAGGGCAGGATCAGCGGTGATAACGAGACGCTGGAGGAAGCATCCATGGATCTTGGCGCGAACCGGATCCAGACCTTCCTGAGGGTGACGATCCCGAGCATCATGCCGGGCATCATGTCCTCGGCGTTCCTGTGCTTTACCCTGTCGATCGATGATGTGGTCATGTCGAACATGCTGGCCGGCGCAAGCCAGTCGACACTGCCGGTCCTGATTCTTTCCCTGAACCGGACGGGTCTGACAGGTGATGTGAACGCGCTGACGACCGTTATGATCGCGGTAATGGTCCTGGCATTGCTGGCCCAGAATATGATCAGAAGCGCTGTGGCGAAAAGCAGGGCTAAAAGGCTGTCCGAGGCGGCGTAGACCGGCCTGCAGGGGCAGGAGACAATGATCTGCTGTATCAAGGTGCACTGCCGGAGCAGGGAGAGTGTTCCGGATGGCAATATATTTTTTCATTGAGGAGGTAAACTGTATGAAGAGAGCAATGATGGCAGCAGCGGCGGTGCTGATGGGCCTTTCCGTCATGACGGCGGGAATGACGATCAGTGCGTCAGCGGAGGAAACCGAACTGAACATTTATATGTGGGGTGACTATATTTCCGAGGACCTGGTCGCCGCGTTTGAGGAAGAGAACGGATGCAAGGTCAATTTCTCCTACATGTCCGACAATGCAGACGCTGTCAACAAGCTGACGGCAGGCGCCGGTTCCGATTATGACCTGATCATGACCTGTGACGCGTATATGGAATCCCTGATCGCGGGCGGCTATCTGGAGCAGCTTGACACATCGAAGGTCCCGAATGCCGAGGCAAATCTGAACAAGGCATACTGGACGGAAGATATTCATGACTATTGCGTGCCATATCTGATGAACTACATCTATGTGGTGTACAATACCGAGACCTGTCCGCTGGATGAGATCACCTGCTATAATGACCTCTTAAGCCCCGAGCTGGCCGGCCAGATCGGCTCTGTCGACGGAGCCAGGAACCTGTTCCCCATCGCGCTGGTGGCACTGGGCTATGACCCCAACTCCAGAAATGAGGATGAGATCGCCGAGGCTTACGAATGGCTTACCCAGTACAACGCGAATGTGCTTGCATACGGCAGCACCGAGCAGAATATGGTCAGCGGTGCCGTCTCCGTCATGTTCACATACGATGGAAACGC
>JAGCAV010000256.1 GCA_017652545.1 Lachnospiraceae bacterium | reverse complement strand
CTGCTCTTTACGCCTGTCAGCATCGTCTGGGGATTTGGCGGCGTCCTGTTCATGATCATGCTTTCCCATATGGCGCTCAGGGAGGACCGCTACGTTTTCATCGGAGGATTTCTGCTGGGAGGCACCTTTGAGTATATGTGCAGCGTGATCACGGAAACGTTTCTCGGGACAAAATTCTGGGACTACAGCGGCATGCCGTTCAACTTTAACGGCCGGACAAATCTGCTGTTCTGTTTTCTGTGGGGTTTTGTGGCCATGCTCTGGCTGAAGGTGGTCTACCCGAAAGTCAGCGGCCAGATCGAGAAAATCCCTGTTGTGATCGGGAAAGCCGTAACGATCGTGACCGTGATCCTGCTCTCGCTGGACATGGTGCTGACGGCAGCGGTCATGCTCAGGGCATCCCGGCGCAGGATCGATCCGCAGCCGCATAATTTTCTGGAGGAGTATATGGACGAAAACTACCCGGACGCGGTGGTGAAGCGCCACTGGAGAAACATCCGCTTCGACGGGAAGCTGCTGGAACTTGATGAAGAACCGCCGCAGGCGTAACAGAGACTGCTTTGGGATCAGACCCGGAAAAGAGCCAGAACATCTATGTCATTACTAGCTGAAAAGATTGTGGAATACAGAAACCGGATCCTTGCGGGCGCGCTTGTCATCTGCGCTGTCTGCGGTTTCCTTGCGCTGAAAGTACCCATCAATGGGGATATGACAAAATATCTGCCTGATTCATCTCCCATGAAACAGGGCATCGATCTGATGGCGGAGGAGTTTTCCTCCCTGAAGATGCCAAACACGATCCGGGTGATGCTGCGTGACGCGGCTGAGGAGGAGGCGGACCGGCTGCTGGATAGACTTTCCCGGCTGGAAAATGTCAGAAGCGCCGTCCGGACGGATGAGGCCAAAGAAGGTAAGGAAAACTGCGTTCTGTTCACGGTGAGTACAGACTTTGCCTATCAGTCGCCGGAAGAACTGAAGATTGAATCGGATATCCTGTCCCTGAAAAAGGAAGGTTTCGATCTGGTCATGGTCAATGACAACACCATGGGCATGCGGATCCCGCTTCTGACATACATTCTGGCCGTCGTCCTTCTGATGCTTGTCCTGTTTGTCATGTGCGCTTCCTGGGTGGAGCCGTTCCTGTTTCTGGCAGCCATCGGGATCGCCATTGTCCTGAACCTGGGGACCAACATTGTACTGGGAAGCGTTTCCCAGACCACTTACTCCATGACAGCCATTCTGCAGCTGGTCCTTTCCATGGATTATTCCGTGATCCTGATGAACCGCTACAGGCAGGAGAAACAATCGCTTCTCGTGCAGGGAGTCCTGCGGGACGGAATGGACAAAAAGGACAGGGACCGTGTCCTGCGCAGGGCAATGACGCTCGCCTGGCAGCGGGCTTTCTCTTCTGTGGCGAGCAGCGGTTTTACGACGTTTGTCGGGCTGATCATGCTGGTATTCATGCGCTTTAAGATCGGGAAGGACCTGGGCCTTGTCCTGGCAAAGGGCGTCCTGCTCAGCATGATCTGCGTGCTGACGGTGCTGCCGGCGCTGATCCTCCTCTTTGACGGAGCGGTCGAGAAGACAGGGAAAAAAGTTCTGCATATTCCGACAGCAGCCCTGGCACGTTTCAGCTACCGGTTCCGGTGGGTGCTGACTGTCGGATTTGTGCTGTTCTTCGGACTGTTCTGGTATCTGCATGGACTTGCCGATATTTCCTATTCGCTTTCCGCGAAGGATCCCATCGCAGAAGTGTTTCCGCCCGCCAATCCGGTGGTGCTGCTCTATGACAACCAGGATGAAGCCGCCGTCTCATCGCTGATCCCGGACCTGGAGAAAGAAGACTTTGTTACACAGGTCTTTTCCTACGGAAACGTTCTGGCCAGGCAGATGACGCCGGACGATATGGCGGACTTTATCCGGAGCATGACGGAAGGCGGCTTTGCTTCCTACCTGGATATGGGGGAGACGGCAATCAGGCCGGATGCTTCGTCCCTGACAGCGCTGTATGCAGTCTATGCGCTGCTGTCCGGCGGAAATGAAAACGGAACCATGTCGGTTGAGCAGATCTATTCTTTTGTCAGCGAGAACCTGGACAATCCGCTGCTCGCGGCTTTCATCAACGAAGAGACGAAAGAGCAGATCAGCGGGATGTCGGGCATGCTGGATTCCGCAAAGAACATGCTGGTGGGCCCCGATCATTCGCTGATGATGATCTACACCACACTGCCTGTTGAGTCTGATGAGACGGAAAACTTTATCAGAGGCCTGAAAAGACGCCTTGATGAGGAAGCGCCGGGGCGGTATTATCTGATTGGAAATTCACCGATGAGCGTGGAGATGGAAGACAGTTTTGATACGGAACTTCTGCTGATCACGCTCCTAACGGCGGCAGCGATCTTTATTGTGGTGGCGGTGACGTTCAGGAAGCTGCTGATTCCCGTTCTGCTGGTATCCCTGGTGCAGTGCGGGGTATTCATGACCATCACGACCACATGGCTGCTCGGTTACAGCATGTATTATCTGGCGATCATCATTGTCCAGTGTATCCTGATGGGCGCGACCGTAGACTACGCGATCCTGATGACGAACTATTACCGGGAGGTCAGGCAGACGCTTGAGAAGGATTCCGCGCTGCGCGAGACCTATGAAAAGTCCGTGCACACGGTTCTGACCTCCGGGATGTTCATGATCCTGGTGACCGGGGCCCTGGGCTTTTCGCCGATCGATCCCACGATCAGCCAGATCTGCCAGAGCATTGCGCTCGGCGCGCTCAGCGCCACGCTGCTGGTCATGTTCGTACTGCCCGGAATGCTCTCGGCGCTGGACAGGGTGGTGACCGGCAGGCGCGATACCGGTTAAGGAACAGACCGTAAAACGGATGAAGGCCATTCCAGTTTATTAATCAGTGAGGAGACATTATGGAAGAGTTACAGAAGAAAGGACTCACATCGGAAGAAGCGGCATTGCGGCAGAAAGAAGGCCGGAATGTGCTCAGTCAGGGCAAGAAAAACAGTCTTGCGGCTGTCATTCTCAGTCAGTTTGCTTCACCCCTCATCCTGCTGCTGATCGCAGCAGCTGTCATTTCGTTCGTGACGGGGGAGATCGCGGACGCAGTCATCATCGCAGTGGTGGTAATCGCGAACTGTATCATCGGCACAGTGCAGGAAGTATCGGCTCAGAAGTCGGTGGATGCCCTGAAGAACCTGACTGTCTCCACAGCAGTCGTGATCCGGGATGATACGGAGCAGGAGATCTCTTCGGAGGAACTGGTTCCGGGTGACTATGTCATTCTCGAAGCAGGACGTGTGGTGCCGGCTGACCTGAAGCTTGTCAGGACAAGTTCCCTGAAGGTCAGCGAGTCCGCGCTGACCGGAGAATCCGTGGCGGTCGAGAAGGATGCCGAACAGGAGAGCGATGAGTCAACACCGCTGGCTGACCGCAAGGACCGTGCATTCATGTCGACACTGGTGGAATACGGGCGCGGCGAGGGAATCGTTGAGAAGATCGGGGATCAGACCGAGATCGGCAAGATCTCCGGCATGCTGCAGTCCATTAAAAAGAAGGAGACCCCGCTCCAGAAAAACCTGAACAGGATATCTCTGGTCCTGGGCGTGGCAGGAGTCGTCCTGTGTGTCCTGATGTTTGTCTGCCAGATCTTTATCTACCATACAAAACTGATCGAAACGCTGATGATCTCCATCGCGTTTGCGGTGGCTGTCATTCCGGAAGGACTGGCCACAGTTGTGACCATCGTGCTCTCTACCGGCATCCGGAAAATGAGCAGACAGAACGCGATCGTCAAGCAGATCCATGCAGTGGAGACCCTGGGCGCGGTCAACGTGATCTGTACCGACAAGACCGGCACGCTGACCCAGAACAGGATGACGGTCGTGCGCTGGTTCCTTGAAGGGGCCGAGATCCCGGCGGAGGAAGCGGATCCTGGCGATCCTCTGTTTGTCAGGCTGCTGACAGGCTTCTGCGCATGTAATGACGCAAAGTATGATGCCGAGACAAAGGAAGGGATCGGAGATCCCACGGAGATCGCCTTTATCAAATACAGCCGGGACAACGGACCGGACTATGATGTCCTGATGGAGGGAACGACACGGTTTGATGAGATCCCGTTCGACTCTGACCGGAAGATGATGACGACCCTGCATACGGTCTGCGCGGGCGGGGAGACAAAGAACGTGTCCTACACCAAGGGCGCCATTGACTCGGTCATAACAGGGTGCGACCGTATACTGGACCGCGGCGGAGTCCGGCCGATCGAGAACAAAGATGTGTACCTGGCGACGCACGCGGCCGAGAGAATGAGCGCCAAAGCGCTGCGCGTCCTTGCCCTGGCATACCGGGAAGGTGATGAAAAACCGCAGGAGAAGGACATGATCTTCATCGGCCTGGCTGCCATGATCGACCCGCCGAAGGAAGGCGTCAAGGAGACCGTGGACGAATGTCATCATGCCGGGATCGATGTGGCGATGATCACGGGCGATCATAAGATAACAGCCTTCGCGATCGCAAGGGAACTGGACATAGCGTCAGACCTGAAACAGTGCATTTCCGGACAGGAGATCGATGAGACACCTGCGGAACAGTTTGAGCAGGATGTTCTGAACTACCGTGTATTTGCAAGGGTTTCGCCTGAAAACAAGGTCCAGATCGTTCAGGCGTTCCAGCACCATGACAAGGTCGTGTCCATGACAGGCGACGGCGTCAACGACGCGCCTTCCCTGAAGGCGGCCGATATCGGCGTGTCCATGGGAACAGGCGGCACCGAAGTGGCCAAGGATGCGGCGGACATGATCCTGGTGGATGATAACTTCATTACGATCAAGAACGCCGTTATGGAAGGGAGAAATCTCTTCAACAACATCAAGAAGTCGGTCGTCTACCTGCTCCGGTCCAACTTCGGAGAGGTCGTCCT
>JAGCAV010000255.1 GCA_017652545.1 Lachnospiraceae bacterium | reverse complement strand
GTCGGAGATCCCGACAGGGGGATCCTGATCTCCTGGATCGGTCTGCCGGACAATCACTATGCCAGCGCCGAGGAAGACTGGGAAGGCAGCATGACCCTGCCCAGGGAACTCCGGATCCGGGACGGGCATCTGTACCAGTATCCGGACCCGGAGGTCACCGGGCTGCGGGAAGAGGAGATGGCCCCGGAAAGAATGCTGCCTGCTGCGGGAGAGATGGAGCTTTTGTGCGACGGCGATGATCTGGACCTGAACCTGTTCACAGACGCGGACGGGAACGGAGGCCTGACAATCCGCTATGACGCGGCATCAAAGACCGTGACGATCGACAAGAGCGGCCTGAAGCTGCGCTTCAACGAGGCGATCGGTGAGAAGCTGGATATGCCGCTTCGCACACCGCTGAAGAAACTGAGCATCTTTATTGATCACTGTTCGGTTGAGATCTTCGCGAACGACGGGGAAGAGACTTTTACGGCTCATGTCTACCCGACGCAGGAAGAGACCGGCTATACCCTTGCGGGAAATGCCAAAGTGAAGCTGTGGACATACAAAGCCTCCGTGAAGGATGACTTCGTCGTCTGATCCGGAAGAAAGCGGGAGGAAAATCATGAAAAAGGTATTCGCAAGTGACTTCGACGGTACGCTGTATTTTTACAAGGCGGAAGAGGACAGAAAGCTCCCGAAGGAAAACGTGGAGAAAGTGAAGGAATATCAGGCAGCGGGCCATCTGTTCGGGCTCTGCACCGGCAGACAGGTGGGCGGCCTTACACCCTTCATCGGCGGGATCATACGGCCGGATTTCTACATCACCAGCAGCGGCGCCAATATCGTGGACAGCAATTTCGCACCGATCCTGAAGCGCGGGGTCGACAGGGACATCGCCGATGCCATCGTCCGCGAGATGAATCCGAAGGGATACAGGCTGACCCTGGATGTGGAAGGCGATATCTGTGTGTTCGCGAAGATGGATTATCCCGGGAAATACTATGTGATCACCGGCGTTGACGACGCGCCGAAGGGACTGATCCACCAGGTCAGCATCCATACGGAAAGCCTGGATGAGGCAAGAGACATCAGCGCCTACATCAACCGCACCTACGGCGATCGGGTGGAGGCATTCCAGAATGTGGTGGAGATCGACATTGCCCCGAGGGGATGCTCCAAGGGAAAAGGCGTGCAGTACCTGAAGGAATACATGAAGGAAAAGTGGGGCGAGTGCGTCCTGTACGGGATCGGGGATTCCATCAATGACCTCCCCCTGATCGAGGCATCGGATATTTCCTATACCTTCCCCTATGCGCCGAAGGAAGTGCAGGAGAAGGTGACCATGGTCGTGGAGACGATCTGTGATGCCCTGGAAGATTCCATGAAGAGAGCAGACTGATGATTGAAGATACAGGTGTATTTATACACTGCGATTTAATATGCCACATTACACAGATGTCAATAGAAATGGTGCCTGCCCGGAATTTGTTTGGTAAAAACAGTTAGTGATGAATCATTCATCACAGGTCAATAATTGAGACTTTTAACTAATAGAGAATCCGGGATTTTGCGCTGACTTCGTGAAATGTAACAAAAACGTAACATCGAAAAGCCAAATATAACTTGTCTCGACAAGGCTCTCTCGATTATAATGAACTGGATTTACAATGTCTAAATCCTATTCAAACAACCAAACGGAGGTACATGAAAAATGGCACTTGACTACAGAAAGTGCGCAGAGGAGATCTTCAGCCACCTTGGCGGCAAGGAGAATATCGTCAGCGCCGCGCACTGCGCAACAAGACTGAGGCTCGTTATTGCTGACAACAGCAAGATCGACAAGGCTGCGCTGGAAGAAGTGGAAGGCGTAAAAGGCATGTTCGAATCCAACGGACAGCTGCAGCTGATCATCGGGACCGGGACAGTCAACAAGGTCTACGATGAGTTCCTGGCTGTGACAGGCCTGACAGCAGCCAGCAAGGCGGATGTCAAGGCGGCAGCCGCATCCAGAATGCCCCTGTGGAAGAAGATCCTGAAGACACCGGGCGATGTGTTCGTACCCATCCTTCCTGCGATCGTGGCCTCCGGTCTGATGATGGGTCTTGTCGAAGCCATCCCGAAGTTCGCGCCGGCGTTCGGACAGAGCGACTGGTATTCCTTCCTGGATCTGGTCGCGAACACAGCGTTCGCGCTTCTTCCTGTCCTGGTCGCCATCTCAGCTGCCAGGGTATTCGGCGGAAACATTTTCCTTGGCGCCGTCATCGGTCTGATGATGGTTCATCCGGCACTGATTAATGCCTGGACTGTTTCCAGCTATGCGCCGGGCGAGATTCCCACCTGGCATCTGTTCTTCTTCAACGTACAGCAGGTAGGCTATCAGGGGCATGTCATACCTGTCATACTGGCAGTCTTGCTCATGAGTACGGTGGAGAAATGGCTGCATAAGAAGGTGCCGGAGATGATCGACCTGTTCGTCACTCCGCTGTGCACCGTACTCGTTACCGCTTTTGTTACCTTTACGATCATCGGCCCGGTCTTCTCTGTCTTTGAAAACTGGGTACTGACAGCCGCCAGATGGCTGATCACTGTGGGACACGGCATCGGCGCCGCTATCATGGGCGCGATCTATCCATGGACGGTTGTCATGGGTCTGCACCACATGTACAATGTCATCGAGGCCGGCATGCTTTCCGTGGAAGGCGGCGTCAACACATGGATGCCCATCGCTTCCGCGGCGAACTTTGCGCAGTTCGGCGCCTGCCTTGCGGTCGCGCTCAAGGTCAGGAATCAGAAGACCAAGGCAGTTGCGTTCCCGTCTGCTCTGTCCGCTTCCCTGGGTATCACGGAGCCGGCTATCTTCGGTATTAACTTCCGTTTCATGAAACCGTTTATCTGCGGTATGGTCGGTGGCGCGGCCGGTGCCCTGTTCGCGTCCATCATCGGCTTTGGCGCAACGACTTACGGCGTGACCGGTATCCCGGGCATCCCGGCAGTCAACAATGTTCCCATGTACCTGATCGAGCTGATCATTGCAGCAGGCGTTGCCTTCGCACTGACCTGGGTGATCTGGAAAGAAGATGCTCCGGCTGCGGCTTCGGCATCAGGCGGCAGCAAAGCGGCAGCTCCGGCAGCTCCGGAAGTTCCCACGAACGCAGTCATCAGCTGCGAAGCGGGTAAGATCCTGCAGCCCACCAAGGGCAAAGTCATTGCGCAGGAAGACATCCCCGATGAGACATTTGCAGGCGGCATTCTCGGCGCAGGCGTCGGTATCGAGCCGACCGAAGGCGTCGTGGTAGCACCCTATGACGGCGAGATCTCATCTGTGGCCGAGTCAAGGCATGCGATCGGCATCACCGGCGCAGGCGACATGGAACTGCTGATCCACGTCGGTGTGGATACGGTTGCCATGAACGGCGACGGCTTCACCCCGCTGGTCGCCGAAGGCGACAAGGTCAAGGCAGGCCAGGTGATCCTTCGCTTCGACCGTGCGAAGATCAAGGCAGCCGGTCATCCGGATACAGTGGTTGTCCTGCTGACCAACAGCGACGACTATGAGAATGTCAAACTCGGCGCTGACGCGAACTGAGAATGAAAAAGAGCATTCTGTAAAACAATACTCATAAACAATATGAACAAACGGTACTTAAGAACAAGATAAATACGGATAAAGGAGAAAGCCATGAAAGAATTTACGTATGTTATCACTGATCCCGTTGGTATCCATGCCCGTCCCGCAGGCGTTCTGTCCATACAGGTCAAGGGTCTGGAGAGCAAGGTC
>JAGCAV010000254.1 GCA_017652545.1 Lachnospiraceae bacterium | reverse complement strand
GCCCTGGATCTATCAGGGGCAGGAGATCGGCATGGAAAACTGTAAGGTCACTTCCATTGATGAGGTGGATGATATTTCCTCCATCGATGCCTATAAGGTTTCCATTGCAGACGGCATCAGCGAACAGGAAGCTCTTCATGCCATCGAAAAATACGGCCGTGACAACGCCAGGACACCCTTCCAGTGGGATGACGGTCAGAACGCCGGATTTACCGCGGGAACACCGTGGCTGCGTGTCAATCCGAACTATCACGAGATCAACCTGAAGGCCCAGCGGGGTGTGGAAGGATCCGTGTATGAATATTACAGGAAGCTGACGGCACTTCGAAAGAATCTTCAGTATCAGGATACCATCGTGTATGGTACGCTTGTCCCGTATCTGGAAGACCGCCATAATGTGATGGCCTATTTCAGAAAAGGGGAGGACCAGACCCTGCTGGTCATCGGCAACTATCAGAGGGAGGCGCAGACCCTGCCGCTGCCGGGTGCCGTGAAACAGGTGGTGCTGACGAACAGGCCCGGGACTGATCTGAAAGCCGGAAATGGAGAGATACACCTGGAAGGGTACCAGGCCGTTGTATTGGAGATGGCGCAGATCTAACCTGAATCTGGCTTTGATGTTTAATTGATGCAGGAATCTTTATAGCAGATGGCACGGGAGTTCATTCCGTGTCATCTTTTCATGAGAGGGATATAGTGATATACTTATGCGCATAAGGAAGGAAGCATTATCTATGATCACCATCAAGGAAATCGCGAAACAGCTTCAGATGAGTACAACGACCGTCTCCAATGTGATTCACGGAAAGACGAAAGAAGTTTCGCCGGATACGATCGCAAAAGTACAGGCATTTCTGGATCAGGTCGGTTATGTCCCGAATATCAGCGCCCGGAACCTTGCCCAGAATCAGTCCAAGATCATCGGCCTGGTATTGAAAACACAGAGGGAACGTTTCATTGATCTTCTGAGCGATCCCTTTGTGTCGGACATGATTTCAGGAATCGAGAAAGTGATCAGGCAGGCGGGCTATTTTATGATGATCTACATGTCGGATGACATTGCGGAGATCATTCATCATGTATCCACATGGAATGTGGATGGGCTGCTGCTGTTCTGGATGATGGATGATGACGGACTGAGGGTGCGTGAACGTTATAAAAATCCGATCGTCTGTATCGATACATACAGTGAGGTGGCGGAAGAGCGGTATGTCAATATCGGTCTGGATGATGAAGCCGGCGGTTATGAGGCTACCAGATATCTGATCGAATGCGGTCACAGGAGGATCGGGTTCCTGACGGAAAACATTCATGTCGGTGTTGACATGATGCGGTTCAGGGGATACCGGAGAGCACTGAGGGAAGCCGGGATCGAATACAGTGACCGGAATTTTTTCCGGCTGCTTACTGAGAAGGATGAGATTGACAGAAGTATGGAACGGCTGTGTGACAGAGCCGGGGATTACACGGCCGTCCTGTGTGCTTCCGACCTCTTTGCTGTCATATTTATGGGGCACCTCTATGACAGGGGAATTGCGGTCCCTGACGAACTGTCTGTGGTCGGATTTGATGACAACCTGTACGGCAGGCTGCACCGGCCCGCCCTGACGAGCGTACACCAGGATCCGGTGCAGAAGGGCATGCTGGCAGCACAGACACTGATCTCCATGATCCGCGGGAATGAACCGGAGGAAAGACAGATCATCATGAAGCCGTCGCTTGTGATCAGGGATACTGTCAGAATCATAAGCGGGTAACGGGCTGCAGGGCATGTACAAAAAAATGATCAGCGTTTGTGCAGAATACCGAAACTTTTCTTTTTTTTATATTTTTTTCATTTTTTTCAGTCTGAAGACTTGTCAAATTCCCGAAAAATGGTACAATCCAATTATGTACTTATGCGCATAAGTACGGGCAGACAGGTTTCAACCCTTTATGTGCCGTAAATGCGTTAGATTATCATTATTCCAAGGAGGTTCACATGACTAAGAAATTACTTGTTGGTATTCTGGCAGGTGCAATGAGCGCAGCTCTGTCACTGACAGCTATGGCTGATCTTCGTCTGGTCAACGGCAAGATCGAGGTTGATGCACAGCTGAAAGAGCTGGCAGCAGCTTACGAAGAGGAGACCGGTGTTCATGTAGAGATCGAGTCCATGGGCGGCGGCATTGACATTCAGGGTACTCTGAAGGGCTACTATCAGGGCGACAATATGCCGGATATCTTTGTTAACGGCGGTGATACCGACTTCGCTAACTGGGAAGGCCTTCTGGCGGACCTGAGCGACGAAGCATGGGTTGCTGATACGGATGCCGCATATGTCGATGCGGAAGGAAAGGTTCTTGGCTTCCCGTATACAACAGAAGCCATCGGTATTGCCTATAACGCTGACATCCTTGAGAAAGCCGGCGTAGATCCCGCAGGACTGACCTCTCCGGCTGCCATTCAGGAAGCTTTTGAGACCATCGATGCTCAGAAGGAAGACCTCGGTCTGACCGCTGTCATCGGCTACTGCGCAGAGGCTACAAACCTGTACTGGTCCACCGGTAACCACGTATTCGGCCAGTATGAGGATGCGGGCCTTGCACGTGACGACAGCACCTACTTCGATCTGCTTTGCGACGGCGGACAGCTGGACGAGGAGCGCTACACTCATTTTGCAGAGCTGATCGCCCTGTTCAATCAGTATTCCGATCCCTCTCTGCTGGTTTCCGGCACCTATGATCAGCAGATCCTGAACTTCGCATCCGGCAAGTATGCATTCGTGACCCAGGGTTCCTGGATCGGCGCGACCATGACTTCCGATGATGCTGATGCTTACGCTGAGGCTGGCAACTTCAAGGTTGGCTTTGCTCCGTACGCATTCGAAGACGGCATCGACACCATCCTGACCAACTCACCGTCCTGGTTGGCAGTGTATGACAATGACAATGCAGACGAAGCCAAGGCAATCCTGCAGTGGTGCTCCGAGGACAAGGGTCAGGAGATCCTGGTCATGAAGGCCGGCTTTATCAGCCCGTTCACATCCTGCTCTTATGTCGCAACGGATCCGTTTGCACAGACCATTGCTGACTATGTTGCAGCCGGCAAGACCAGCGCATGGCATTGGCTTGGCAACAAGGAAGGCCTTGCACAGAACGCTCTTGGCGTAGTCTTCCAGGATTTCGCAGCAGGCGGTCTTGATACAGCCGGCTTCGTGGCAGCCTGCAAACAGGTCTGCGCACAGTACTATGCTTCATAACTGAGAAATGAATACGTACAGGTAATCGCCTGTGCAAGCTTGCTTGCTTAAGGCGATTAGCCTGGACGGATTTATGGCGAAGCCATACACCGAAAAAACGCGATCGGTTATACGTGGCTGGGGCATCTTAAGCAGAGCGTTTTTGAGGTGCATTTCTCAGCCAGGTACAAGACATTATGGATTCATGTGTCGGTGGGAACTTGTTCACACAAGACACATGAAGTGGATGGATTTGGGGC
>JAGCAV010000253.1 GCA_017652545.1 Lachnospiraceae bacterium | reverse complement strand
GTTCCTTCCAGGATCTGCATGCCCCAGTCTTTCAGGGTATTGTAAGCATTTACGGATTTTTCCGGATCATGTTCATCATCCTGGAACTTAACCTCAACCTGATATCCGTTGATACCGCCGGCCGCATTGATCTCTTCGGCTGCGATATACATGGCGTTTTCAACAGCGCTGCCGTATGCAGCTGCCGGACCTGTGGTGGGGCCGATACCGCCGATTTTCCATACATCATCTGCCATAGCATAAGCAGAGAGCGTCATTGTGGCTGCCAGTGCGATGCCAAGAACCTTCATTGTCTTTTTCATCATAAAACCTCCTCTTCCTCCGGACCGAAATTTTTACGGTCTCAGAATGCGTATGTGTGTATTTTACGCTTGAAAACCGGGTTCGTCAATTCCGTACTTTCCCTAAATGCCGAAAAAAGTATGGAATTTCCGAAAAAGGCCAAAATATCATTGATCAGTAAGCTTTCCCCCAGAACACCATTTCCTTCGCCGGTTTGCCGCAGAAGACACAGTTGTCTGCCAGATGTTCCTGCGTAAACGGGATGCAGCGGCTGGTCACACCGATTTCTTCCTTGATCGCTTCCTCGCAGGCAGTCTCACCGCACCACATGGCTCTGATGAACCCGGGCTTATTGTCAGCAGTATCCTTGAATTCTTCTTTGGTGACCGCGTCAAATATATGGGCATCGCGGTGCGCCCTGGCGCGCTCGAACATATCCTGCTGTTCCTGATCGAGGATCTGCGGGATCCGGACAGCCAGCTCATCAAAGCTCACGATCTCCTTTGCGCGGTTGTCCCTGCGGACCACAACGCCCTGGCCGGCTTCAAGATCCTTCGGACCGATCTCGATGCGGACCGGAATACCTCTCATTTCCTGTTCCGCGAACTTGAATCCCGGGCTCTTGTCCGTGGCGTCCACACGCACCCTCACGCCGGCCGCCTGAAGGATATCCTTCAGCTCACAGGCTTTTTCCATCACACCCGGACGGTCCTGGCGGATCGGGACGATCATGACCTGAACAGGCGCGATCCTGGGCGGGAGCACCAGTCCGGAATTGTCGCCGTGCACCATGATGATGGCGCCGATCATACGGGTCGTCATGCCCCAGGATGTCTGGAAAGCATACTTCAGCTGGTTATCCTTATCCGTGAACTGAATGTCGTAAGCCTTCGCGAACTTATCTCCGAAATTGTGGGATGTGCCTGACTGCAGCGCTTTGCCGTCATGCATAAGGGATTCGATCGTATAGGTCGACTCCGCGCCGGCGAATTTCTCCTTGTCGGTCTTGCGGCCCTTGATCACGGGGATCGCAAGCACTTCCTCACAGAAGGCGGCATAGACTTCCAGCATCTGTTCCGTGCGCTCCACAGCTTCCTCTCTGGTGGCATGGCAGGTATGGCCTTCCTGCCAGAGAAACTCACGCGAACGCAGGAACGGCCTGGTCGTCTTTTCCCAGCGGACCACGGAGCACCACTGATTGTAGATCTTCGGAAGATCCCTGTAGGAATGAACATCATTTTTATAGAAATCACTGAACAGCGTCTCGGATGTGGGACGTACGCAGAGCCTTTCCTGAAGCGGCTCACTTCCGCCGTGTGTCACCCAGGCCACCTCCGGCGCGAAACCCTCTACCAGTTCGGATTCCTTTTTCAGCATATTCTCGGGAATAAACAGCGGCATGTAGACATTCTCCACACCGGTCTCCTTGAACCGTCTGTCCAGCTCAGCCTGGATATTCTCCCAGATCGCGTATCCGGCAGGCTTGATCGCCATGCAGCCCTTGACTGATGTATAGTCGATCAGCTCGGCTTTTTTGACCACATCGGTATACCACTGAGCGAAATCTTCCTCCATGGAAGTGATCTGCTCTACAAGTTTCTTCTCTTTCGCCATTCCTTCTTCCTCCTCACATTGCCTGCTATACGAGAATAAAACCCTGCATATCCTTGCGGATACACAGGGTCCTGATGCCATGTCGCAGAACGGTCCTGCAGGGAAGACCGCTTCCTTCCACACGGGTGCATCGGCCGGGCATCTGTCTGATCTGATTCCGCCCGGAACATGTCACCTGTCAAGATGTAAGATAGATGCTGGGTCTGCAAAAGTCAAGCTTTTTTGCTGAAGAGGCAGATACATGAACGGTTCTTCTTCGAAAAGCAGGTAGACGTATCTCATACAAAATGATATGATGTCCCAAAATGATCAGAGCCACGTCTTGTCTTTATCTTCAAAAAAGCGAGGGCGCTTCTATGCAGGAAATGACAGGCTTCACCCCTCTTAAACTCTACCGCAGACGCATCATACCCGATGAGTGTGTCCTTCTGGCTGATGACAGGATCCTCCGCATGGACAAAGAGATCATCGTCACCGGCTGGAACACAATCCGGCCCAAAAAGACCCTTCACCACGGCTACTCCTGCTATTTTCTGGAGCGCGGCTATAAAGTCAGCAAGTTCTACGATCATGACGGGAACCTGATCAGCTGGTACTGCGACATTGTTTCCCTCACCCGCGATGAAAAAGAAAACACCTATATATTCACCGACCTGCTGGCTGATGTGATCGTCTATCCGGACGGCTTTGTGCGCGTTGTGGATCTGGATGAGCTGGCCGATGCCTTCAGAGACGAAAAGATCACGTCACAGCAGCTCCAGACTGCCCTGCGGCATCTGGACAAACTCCTTGGCGTGATCTACAGCGGGCATTTTGACCGCCTGACAAAGCCGATCGATGATGCGGAAGCGCAGGAAAAAGCACTGCTCCTTCCCTGAGCCGGACCAGTCTGACGTTCCCTGTTCAGTCACGCTGTCCGATCATTCTCCGGCTTCCTTACAAAAGCCCCAGTTTTTCAAATTTCGCTCTGACAGGTCTGTATGCCCGAAGCTGCCTGCCGTAGCTGATGATCCTCTCCACCTGCTTCTTTCCGGGCTGATAGTTCCTGATGATCTCATCAACGAAGCCTTCCTTCAGTTCCCGCTCCATGCGGATGCAGTCGCAGATCACCCTGTCCTTTTCATAGACCCGGTAGCTGCCGAATTTGGTCCTGATGACCGAAATCTCTCTGGGATCTCCCGTATTCTGGAAATAATACCGGTGTACCGGGAAATAGATGCTGACCTTCTGGCGGTTTTCTCTGGTCGTTGCGATTGAGAGCTCCTCAGGCTCCTCACCTGTCAGGCCGTACAGCCACGCCGCGGTGTCCATACAAAAAACCGCATTGGGAAAGGCATGTCCCACCTCGACATACTTATAGTCTGACGGCTTCTGATAACCGGCCAGCGGACACCAGTAATGACCTCTGGCGTAGCACTCAAGAACACCCCTGT
>JAGCAV010000252.1 GCA_017652545.1 Lachnospiraceae bacterium | reverse complement strand
TAAAAATATATCACTTTCGCCGGCACCCTATATGCCGGCGCAATGCACGGTCATATCAGTTTTTCCATGTCCGCGAGCAGTTTGATCTGTGTTCGTGCACGGTCAAGGTTCTGCTCCGGCCGCTGTGTCCTGTAATAGATATCGCCGTTCAGATAATCCCCAAGGAACCGCAGGGCCTGCTCATACGTGATCACCTTTGCCCCCATCGGCAGCAGTTCACTCTCCCTGCGTGTCAGCCTGTCCCCACAGGCTTCCAGATACCCCTTCAGATACAGATCATACATCTTCTTATCAAAGGATACTTTATTCAGATCCGGTTCGTCTTCAGCTGCAGTGCTTGCCCCGAAGCGGATCGCGTCCCCGAAATCATGGAGGGACAGTCCGGGCATCACCGTATCCAGGTCGATCACGCAAAGGGCATTTCCGGTCTTCTGATCGAACAGCACATTGCTCAGCTTGGTATCATTATGTGTCACCCTGGAAGGAATGTCCGTGCGGTCATCAAAGCATTTTGTATACGCTTCCCGCTGCATCAGGAATTCGATCTCGCGTCCGACCAGATGTTTTCTTCCGGCAGAATCCTTTGAAACCGCTTCGCAGAACTGCCTGTACCGGTTGCCTGTATCATGGAAACCGACAATCGTTTCATGCAGGGTCCCGACCGGATAATCCGCCAGCAGGTTCTGGAACCGGCCGAAAGCCAGCGCGCTCCGGTAGAAGTACACGGGCTGATCCGGTTCATGATAGCAGACTGTATCTTCTATATAATCATATGCCCTCCAGGAACAGCCCTGTTCATCCGTAAAATGGAACTGTCCCTGCCTGGTCGGAATGACCGTCAGCGTTTCCCGCCCGGGATCGCCGCCGGCCTCCCGGATCTTTCCCTTTAAATACGTGGTGACTCCGACGATATTGTCCATCAGCTTTTCCGGTTCACCCATGATCCCGGTATTGATCCGCTGAAGAATGTACCGCCTGTCATGTCCCATCTCACGAAACGTCAGAACGATCGTCTCGTTGATATGTCCGTCGGTGTTCTGTGAAATACCGCTGCATCTGCCCTCAAACGCAAAGGCGTCGATCACAGCCAGAACCTGTTCCTGCGTGATTTGTTTCATATCTTCTGTCGTCCCTTTTAATCCGCCTGTTTTTTCAAGCCAAGAAATGTCTGGTAAATCTCACAGACCTGTTCGGCCATCGCCGTTTCCGGCATCTCGCAGAACACGCGCAGCAGCGGTTCCGTCCCGGAAAACCTGACAGATACCCATCCGCCGTTTTCAAAGAAAACCTTGCATCCGTCAATATAGGTCACCTTTTCGATCGCGAACGGGATCCCGGGCACCTGCTTTTCTTCCATGATCATGCGATGGTACTGCTGCCGGTCCTCCGGCCTGAATAGATAGTTCTTTTCAATATAGGAAGTCCTGCCCACTTTGGCGGCGATTTCGTCAAAGATCTCTGATATCTTCTTGCCGGTAACCGCCAGCATTTCAACGAGCAGCGCCGCAACATAAATGCCGTCCTTGCCGTGTATATGTCCTCTGATGCACAGGCCTCCGGATGATTCGCCGCCGAGAAGCGCGTCTGTCTCCGCCATCTTTGAAGAGATATACTTGAAACCGACCGGCACTTCATAACACGCCTCGCCGAACATCTCCGCCAGGCGGTCCAGCCTGTGCGTTGTGCACAGGTTCCTGACAGCCGGGCCTCTTCTGCCCTTATACTGTTCGAGATAATAATAGAGAACGACCAGCAGATCATTCGGAGACAGATACCGGCCGTTGTTGTCTATGACACCGATCCGGTCGGCATCCCCGTCCGTCGCGATCCCGATGTCGTAATTTCCAGCAACGACCGTGTTCGTCAGTTCTCTCATGCCTGTTTCACTGGGAGCCGGTGAATGACCGCCGAAAAGCGTATCATGACCCCCGCGGATCGTCTCGACTTCGCAGCGCGCGGTGATCAGAATCGTTTTGATCGCGGTCTCACTCACGCCGTACATCGGGTCCAGCACGACCCTCAGCCTCGCGGACCGGATCGCCCTCACGTTGATCTCTCCCAGAATGCTGTCAATATAGTCATCGATCGGATAGATCTCGGTGATCAGGCCGTCCGCTTTTGCATCTTCATAGGGAACCGCCCCGATCCGGGCGCCCGATGCCTCGATCCGGGCTGCGCGGGCTTCGATATCCTGTGTCACAGTCTGGTCAGCATCCCTGCCTCCCCCGGTAAAAACCTTTACACCGTTGTAGATCGCCGGATTGTGGCTGGCGGTGACCATCATGCCGTATGGCAGACCATGTTCCATGGTATAGAACATGGCCAGCGGCGTCGGACATGACTTATTGATCAGGTATGATCTGATCTGTTTCGCGGCGAACACCTCTGCCATCCACTGCATCGATTCCTTGGACAGGAAACGGCGGTCGTATCCGATCACGATCCCGCGCCCGGCTGCATTCTCTTCAAGCATTTTATCCGCGAGCGCCGCCGCAAGGAGTCTCAGGTTTGCTTTTGTAAATTCGTCACCGATGACCGCTCTCCATCCGCCAGTGCCAAATTTAATCACTTCCGGGTCCCCCTTTTGTGTAAAATGATTAATATTATTTTACCTTCTTTGCCAGATTTGTAAATACTCAATTATCAACATCCATCCGCCCCGCCGCGTCGTCAGGGAAAAATGTCCCCAAAAGCCTCTGCCGGATCAGGCTGTTTGTTCAACTTGCGCAAATATGATTTGTATATCCCCCTCCCCAAAAAAAGACCGGTTTCTCCTTTGCCTTGCATGCAAAAGAGAAACCGGCTTCTGACGCCATGATAAACACATGATGCGGCACCGCATTTACGTCCGGCCCTGCCCGGACCGGCTGCATATGTCCGCTTCACCCGGCACCTGCGCCGAGCTGGTGATTCCTTTCCCGGTATGGGGTACAAACGACGAGTAAACGACATCGGCCAGGAACACAGCCAGCAGGGCAATGCATACCGTCCAGAGGACCGATGAGCGGATCCGGACGATCAGATTGTCCGCCCACGGGGCAAGCACATAGATGAAAGCCGCTCCGCCGATGCCGAACACCAGCAGTCCTTCCGCGCAGATACGGCCGTTCAGATTCAGGTAATACCCGCTGTAACTCCACCAGCGCTGGCCATCGTGCGTCACCTCCAGGATCCAGGAAGAAAAATACTCGATAACGCCGCATACGAAAATGATCATGAAGAACTCCACAAGCGGCTTCTTCCTGAGCTTGTACAGAAGCGCCAGGATCGCGACACAGCCTCCGCCGTAGATCGGCAGCCACGGCCCGTAAAGCGTTCCTCTGTTCACGAATTCACCGGTCTGGATCAGATGAAGCACCACTTCCCAGAGCCAGCCGAAAATACAGATCATGAAGAACAGGAGGATCACGGACTGAATCGTGTAATGCCTCATATAGCCGGCATCGCCCGTCTTTTTCCGTTTTTCTTCCGCCGGCATCGGGTACAGCCGGACAGGATATGTCTTCCCCTCAAGGGTATCCCGGTACTCTTCCTTCTGAAGTTCGAGCGTCAGGAACGCCCGGTGCTCCTTTTCCTTCTCGTCCATGACGGGCACGACGCCGAAATACTTCTCAATAAATCCCCAGAATCCTCTGCGCGGTGTATATTCCTTCTGCGGAATATTCGCCGTTCTCACAGCATCCTGATAGGCTTCGTCGAAGACCGGGGCAGTCGGAAGCTCATACAGATACCGGTCCGTAAGGCGTTCGCTTCCTTCTGTCTTCTCTGCCAGAGCCAGCGTCCGGATATTTGCATGGTATTCAGCCAGGATGGTCTCTTTATACGGATTATAGAAAAGAAGTCCGACCAGGCCGCCGCTTGCGAAGGACAGAAGCTTCCAGGGGAGCAGGGAAAATTCCAGGCAGAACGCTTCCCATTTGTGTCCCTTCATCATGCGCTGTGACAGGCGGATCGCTTCCAGCGGCGAAAGATCCGGATTTTCTGCCAGAAGGTAAGGCACCAGGAGATACGCATACCGTTTGACCGGATACAGAACGATGGTGACCATCCAGAGATACTGAAGCAGAATGCAGACTGCTATGGACAGGGAAGCTTTTATATGCTTT
This sequence comes from Lachnospiraceae bacterium, assembly GCA_017652545.1. The sequence goes on along the minus strand of JAGCAV010000252.1, from coordinate 212 downwards.
TTCAGCCTGAACAGATAAAGAAACCGCGAAAAGGGAACTTTCTCGTATATCCTGCCCTCCAGGAACACCCTTGCATAGGCGACTCTGTAAACATTGGTCACAAATAACCAGAAGAGCAGCATGACCGCAAGGCCGAGAAGCGCCATAAGGATCCTTCTTGTATTGTGCGCCTCGAGCATGGTGTCGATCGAGGTCAGGATCGTCATCAGAAG
>JAGCAV010000251.1 GCA_017652545.1 Lachnospiraceae bacterium | reverse complement strand
GAAGTCGTGACGGGAAAAAGCTTTTCGCAGGTGCTTAAGGAACAGATCTTTGATCCGCTCGGGATGAAGACGATCGGATTTGTGTTACGGGAGAAAGACCTGCCAAGACAGTGCGCCCAGTATGAATTCCAGGAAGAAACGAAGACCTTCCGGGAACTTCCTGCTGTGATGAACGACTATATGCTCAGTGACAGATACGAGAGCGGCGGAGCCGGTCTGGTGAGTGATGTACATGATTACAGCCTGTTCGCGGATGCGCTTGCCTGCGGAGGAGAGGGGGCTGACGGAGTAAGGCTCCTTGATCCGGAAACCATTCAGCTGTGGCGTGCCAACCAGCTCATGCCGCGATCCAGAAAATCGTTTGACGAATGGAACCGCACCGGCTATTCCTACGCTCTTGGCGTGCGGACAAGGGTCGACCTGTCCATCGGCGGGCCGGGGTCTTTGGGAGAATTTGGCTGGGACGGTGCCGCAGGTGCCTGGACCATGATCGACCCGACGCTCCGCCTGAGCGCTTTTTATGCCATGCATGTAAAGAATTACGGCTACTGTTACGATGTGATCCATCCGACTGTACGGGGATTGATCTATGAGGGTTTTTTTGCATGATCTGTTTACAGGGGAGGGCTGATCATGAGGGGGTTGAATAAACGGGGCGCCTCGGGGCGGAGAATCATGCTGATTCTTTCAGTCCTTCTGATGGTGCTGACATCGCTGAGCGCCGGGGCAGCGGAAGTAAGCTTCAAATATCCGAAAGCATCGACCAAAAAGGGGCTTTATGTCACACCCGGTATGGAGGAAGATGCGCTCGAGCTGGGCATCAGGCATGCAACGATCAATCTGTGTGTGAGTGATTTTATGCCTGAGCCTTCACTGCAGAACAGCATTCACTGTTATCCGTTTGACTTCGGCGGAAAGACCTACTGGTTTGCCAAAGGAGCCATCGCGCAGTATGACAGGGAGCTGAGCCGTCTTGCGCAGGGCAACGTGCTTGTCACAGCCATCCTGCTGCTGTCGTACCGGTCGGATCTGAAATCTCTGATCTATCCGGCTGCCAGGAAAAAAAGCGCAAATTATTACCAGTGGAACATGACGGATGAAGCCGCTGTCAACACGCTTCGCGCGATCATCACCTTTTTTCAGCGGCGCTATTCCAACAAAAGCGGATCGCGCATTGTCGGCTGGATCGTCGGGAATGAGGTCAACAATGCCGGAATCTGGAACTGGTGCGGGGACATAGAACTCGATACGTACGTGGATCTGTATGCCGCCCAGTGCGCGGCTGTTTATCAGGCAGCCAGGAGTGTGTACGCCAATGCGCGCATTTACATGTGCCTGGATCATTACTGGAATGAAGGAAACGGCGCTTCCTGGTATGCCGGGAAGGCGTTCCTTACCAGGTTTGCTTCCCGCATGAGTGCAAGAGGGATCGGAAACGGGAAATGGCACATCGCTTATCATCCATACAATGTGGATCTGACGAGCGCTGATATCATGGCTGCATCCCCCGCTGTGACGAACAGTCCGGATACCCGCATTGTCACCATGAAGAATCTGAGCGCACTCACGAACTTTGTCAAAGCAAATTATTCAAAGAAATGCCGTGTGATCCTGAGCGAGCAGGGGTATTCTTCCGTGACGGGCGGTAAAAAATCTTCAGGGGCCCAGGCAAAGAACATTGCGCTGGCCTATTACATTGCCGAGCACAACAGCATGGTCGACGCACTGATCCTCCACCGGCAGGTGGATCACACCGCTGAGGTGGCTGCAGGCGCTGCCTTCGGCCTCTATACCAGCTGGGGAGGCGAGAATGCCGCCAAACGGAAACCTGCGTGGCTGACCTATAAGCTGGCAGATACCACAAAAACGAACAAATACACAAAGGCGGCAGCCAGACAGGCGAGCAGGGTCACCGGCAGCAGTGTAAAAAAGATCTTTACCGCACAGGCGGGAATGCTCAGGCAGACCGCCAGTCTTGCCTGGTCACGCAATTATACAGGCGGCGGGAGCGGCTACGGAGCACTTTCGGCCTTTTTGTGCCAGGACGGGGCCTACCGGCTGATCCATGACCAGGCCCGCAACGCGAATGTTCCCTGGGGCCTGAAACGAAACGGGAAAGTGAACTGCAAAAAGAAGATCAGGCTTGGTTTCGGGATCCGGGTCAACGGATCCACAAGCGGAAACTGTACGGTCACGGTGCGACTGTGGTCAGGCGCGAAGCGTTATTATGAGGCGAAGAAGGTGATCACCTGCGGCGTACCGAACGGACTGTATATGAATCTGAAAAAATGGAAGTACCGCAATAAGATCACAAGGATCGATATTCTGGTGACACCAAACGGCGGCGGATGGTCTGCGAATGCGGACGCAGTCATCTGGTCGATCGGCACCGCAAGCTAAGGTCAACACAGGAAACAACAATAAGGAGGATGTTATGACGTCAAGAGAAAGAGTGATTGAAGCCATCAATCACAGACAGCCGGATCGATGCCCGATCGATCTGGGCAGCAACGGTCAGACCGGTATGAATGTCAGTACGGTATACCGG
>JAGCAV010000250.1 GCA_017652545.1 Lachnospiraceae bacterium | reverse complement strand
TCCTTGGCATCATTGATAAAGCAGCAGGTGTTGATCACGATCACATCTGCTGCTGTCTCATCATCCGTTATTTCATAGCCGCTGCGGCCCAGTATCCCCAGCATCTTCTCAGAATCGACCAGATTCTTGTCACATCCCAGGGATACAAAGAAAATCTTACGTTTCATATCAGTTACCCAAGATCAAAGGGATCCTCTACGATCTGCGCGTCATCCTCCGCCTGTGCTTCAGGCGCTGCGCTGCTCTCTTCGGCCGCCGTGCCGCTCATTTCGTCCGCCGTATCGGCCGTCACATCAGCGGGATCCTCCGCATCGTCCGTACCTTCCACCGTCTCCCCGCTGAATCCGCCTGTGAAGCCTTCATTTGCGGCATATGCCTCATGAATGACCGGCTCCGCCTCACCGGCGGCTGTGCCGGCGTCCGTCTCCGGATGTTTGTCTTTTTTCTTAAACATCCCGAACAGGCCGCCCTTCTTTCCCTTTTTCGCTTCCGTGTCCTTTTTCGCTTCCGAAGCCTTGTGATCAACGATCAGGTTCTCACTGCTTCCCGTATACACGACGCCTCTTGCCATCTTCTTCAGCCTGTGGCTGATCATGAGGATCGCCACAATGCTTGCGGCCCCATTGACGATCATCCCGCAGCCCATGACATAGATCAGCACTCTCTCCTTGAAGGGATTGTAAAGCAGGACCAGGGAAAGGACGATCATGGCGATCGCGAGTCCAAGCATGATCTGCCATCTTCTGAAATTCAGCCGCTTCATATCCAGTGCATGCTGGATCTTGGTGATCCCGCCCACCAGCAGAACGATGCCGGCTGCGAAGGGAAGTGCCATGGACACAAAGTCCTTGTGCATCAGCATGAACGCGCCGAAGGCGGCAAGCACCGCTCCCACCGTCAGGTCCATCTGCATCACTTCTCCCATGTGATCCTTTGTGAAATACATGATCACATAGACAAGCCCGACCACCAGCATGCAGATTCCTGCCATCACGCCCAGCAGATCAATGGTCAGATTCGGCCAGACAACCATGACAATACCGACGACCACCAGCAGAACGGACAGTCCCACAAACCATTTTGAGACGTTGTTGTATTCTTTCATGATCATTCACCCAACCCGGACAGACCGGGCAATCCATCATCCGGACTCTTTCGACTCAGGATCAGTCGACAGGCTTATTCTTCCACGTCTTCCGCTGTCTCTTCCTGAACGGCTTCGATCTGCGGCTCTTCCTCTTCTTCCTCCGGAAGGATGGTGATGCTGCCGTCCGCAAGTTCCTTCACGGCTGTTGAAAGGGGTTTTGCCGCATCCTTTGCGGAAACATACGCCTCACCGGCCACGATCTGGCGGGCTCTTTTTGCGGTCGCCATCACAATGGAAAACCGGCTGTTTACGACCGGTGTGTCCTGCTCGCTCTCGCTGTTTACGATCCGGATCAGATCTGAATAAGATGGATGTAACATACTGTTCTCCTTTTCTGTTGTTTACTGAGTTGTTCTATAAAAGTTTACAGGCCGGCTGCCATTTTCCTGATGTCTTCCCTGACATGGTCAATGAGCGGCAGGTTCTGTGCTGTGCGCATCTTTCTGGCCTGGATCAGGCGATGCAGCTCATCCGCGCAGGGATCGACCTTGTCGTTGACCAGAATGAAATCGTAATCCTCGATTCCTTCCGCCTCATGGACTGCCCTGCGGATCCGGCCTTCTATGGTCTCGCGGCTCTCTGTGCCCCGCTTTGTAAGTCTTTCGAACAGGGCCTGGGCGCTTGGCGGCATCACGAACACCAGCGTCGCGTCCGGAAACAGCTTCCTGACCTTCATGGCCCCCTGGATCTCGATCTCCAGAATGACATCCATTCCCTCTTTCAGCTGCTGTTCGACAAATGCTTTCGGCGTCCCGTAGTAGTTGCCGCAGTATTCCGCGTACTCCACCAGACC
>JAGCAV010000249.1 GCA_017652545.1 Lachnospiraceae bacterium | reverse complement strand
ATTGCAAATGGAAATATGAGGATGATGGACGATCTCTTTGCGGATACCATTCCGGTTGGTTTCCTGCTGAACCTAATTGGTTCTGTGCAGATGGGGTGATGCGTGAATGACCTGCCCACGCTGCGGCTCCGACCAGAACACGGTCATCAACACCAGGCACAACCGCGAGCACACAGTCACCCGCCGGCAGCGCGTATGCACTACCTGCCGGTGGAGCTGGTACACCTACGAAACAATCAGAGAGGAGAATGGAGATGTTCGGAAAAACGAAACAACTGCCGCCGACAACTTTGCTGAAACCTGACCGGCCTGCTGGGCCTGTGTTCGTCGAGTTCCGCGGCGCGACAATGGACTACGACGATGAGGGTAAGCTGATCGACATCGTGCCCAGGGAGACGGTCGTGATCAACAGAAAAAAGGTCCGGGAAGGCCTGCGGCTCTGTGTGGCAAAGGACAGTATAGGCAAGTTTGCAGAACCTGGGTGTCTTCACTGCCCGTATAACGGGAGATTCTGTCAGCATCGGCTGATGAAGGAATGCCTCGAAATGCTGGACGAACCGGACTCCACGCTGGGCATGAAGATCACGGCAGCCGGTGGTATCACATTCACGGCAGCAGGTGACGCAGCTGACGGTGAACGGCGCGGCATCGTCATCGGAAAGGTCGCTATGTATGAAAAGATCTTTATGGATCTGTACATGGCCGGGCTGTTGTCAAAGGAAATCCGGAACATTTTGACCGGAGCAAAAGACGATCTGATCGGAAAAGCAGGTGATGACGATGAGTCCGGAACGTGAAGAGATTTGCAGGAACTGCACATACGGTAGATACTGATTGCCCGGATTAAGCACCGACAGAGATCGGCATCCGGGATATAACGGAAAGAAAGAGGTGATAAATAGATGGTTAATCTGTACCGTATGCGGATGCTGATGAGCAGGAAGACAGTGAAGCTGCTCTGGCGGATTGAACAGGAACAGGCCAGGGCGACAAAGGTAACGACCGTTCTGACCGGAATGCCGCACAGTGTCAGTGGTCACGATCAGGTCGCTGATGGCGCTATTAAGATAACTGAACTTAAGGAAGCGTACAGCGATACCGTCGCCGAACTGGAACAGATGAGGCAGGAGCTGCTGCCGCTGATCAATTCGCTGGACAATGTAGATCTCCGCGCGGCTATGCTCCTTCGGTATATCAAAGGACGCAGGCCGGAGGAGATCGCGGACGCGATCTGCCTGGCAGACCGGACGATCTATCGGTACCTTGTCCGGGCAGAAAATGAACTGTGCCGGCGGTATCCGGATAAAGTAATTCACGGCTGTCCTTAAAACTGTCAGTGACTGTCAGTAAACTTCTATGATAAAGTGTATGCGGGGATTCGGAGCCATGCCGGATCCCTTTCTGCTTCCTGATCAAGAAGAGGGTGCATCGTGCTACGCCTCTACGGTGCGATGCGGGAGCGGCGCAGCTGATGCACAAACAACTGCATTAAGAGGCGGGAAGCCGCTGTGTTTTGAGGAGGAGTCAGATGCCTGACATGAATTATCAGGGACGCCGGCACAAAGCATGGCGGGACAAAGTTCTCCGGCGTGCCGGCTACCTCTGCCAGGAGTGCGCCAGGTACGGCAGGCGGACAGAGGCCACGGTGGCACACCATATCAAGCACGCGGACGAATATCCGGAACTTAGATATGATGTCCGGAACGGCCGGGCGCTGTGCGCTGCGTGCCATAACAAAGAACACCCGGAGAAAGGCGGAGGTCACTTCTGAATGCCATATGTTTAGTATGCGGTACAGAGTTTGTTGTAAAACATAGCACTGCTGGTAAGTATTGCAGCCAGGCATGTTTTCATGAAGCAAACAAAGGATCAGAGCATAAGAAACGAACGCCGAAAAAGGTCTGTCCTACATGCGGTAAAGAATTTTATCCGAAGATAAAACAAAACCGCAAAACGTATTATTGTTCTATGAAATGTGCAGGAACGGAAAAGAAATATAAACAGTGTCCTGTATGTGGTAAAGAGTTTGTTTTTAATGCTGATCGATCTGAGTATTGTAGTGTAAAATGCGCTGCAAAGTTTTCTGGTGAGAAACGTAAGATATATTCCGATAAGAAGGCTGCAAAGAGAGCGCAATATGAACGAATGAGGGAAAGAACGAAATCAGACCGTGAGGCAAAACAACGAAAGAAAGCTGAAGAAAGGGCAGAGCGTGAAGCGCTTCGGATAGCAGAACAGGAACGAAAGAAAACTAAGAAGATTCATCCTTGTCCAGTATGCAATTCGACTACTGATAGATTAAAGTATTGCAGTGATAAGTGTTCTAAGAATGCGCAAAACAATAGGCATGAATCAATTAGACGCGCAAAGATAAAAGGTGCATTGGTTGATAGAGATATAAGCCTCATGGACGTTTATAACAACGACATGGGGATTTGTTATATCTGCGGGGAAAAATGCTCATACGATGACAAATATGAGCGAGATGGCACGGTGATTGTCGGATTAACTTATCCGACAATAGATCATGTTGTACCTCTGAGCAAGGGCGGATTGCATGCATGGTCGAACGTCAGACTTGCTTGTAAAGATTGCAATTCAAAGAAATCCGATGCTGTCTTATACCCCGCCCCCTCTGATAGACATGCCCGCGGGGGACGGACAT
>JAGCAV010000248.1 GCA_017652545.1 Lachnospiraceae bacterium | reverse complement strand
TCCTTGACCTGCTTGATCACATCGCCGACCAGGGCGATCAGCATGCCCTGTGCCTGGTAGGACTTCACCAGTTCGACAGCCTCTTCGGCGCTGGGTGCCTTGCCAAGGATGACCGGCACGCCCGGGATATCCTTTGTGACAAGCGGAACGCCCTGCTCACGAACATAAGCGTCCGTCAGGTGGCCGACATAGGGCTCCTCGTACGGGCTGTCATTGTCAATGTATTTCAGAACTTCGATAAATTCGGCGCAAATGCCTGTGGCAATGCCGCTGTTGAAAATGTCGGTCGTTCTTTTATTTCTGGTCATCAGGGACTTTGCGTATTCGAGACCTGCCTTCACCTCACGCAGGTTTCCGATCCTGACGCCCGTCATTCCGTAATAGAACGGAAGCGAATATGCGGTACCCGGGAAAGAGACCGCCTTATCCTCACCGTATTTCGCGATGGCTTCGTTTACTTCCCGCTCAGCACGCGCATATACGGTATCATTCCCATTAAATATCAGATCAAATAAAGTCAATGTCATTACCTCCCACCATCAAATGGTTTCCATTTTATCCTTGATCATCCTGATCTCTTCGACCGCTTCAGGACTGAAATCGAAGGGAGACATGCCCTGCCTGTCGGCATCGATCACCAGATTGCTCCAGTGGATCATGCCCAGCAGATCCTCCTCGGGGATCCTCTCCCTGATGAACGCCTCGTCTTCTTTCGTGCGCACCTTATTGGCCACCACACCGACCTGTTTCACACCCAGCTCCATCGCCAGGCGCTTGACATTGCGGTAGGTCTGAACGGAACGGGCGCCGGGTTCGATCACGACCACGAACTGGTCCATCCCTGCTGTCGTTCCGCGGGCCAGGTGCTCCAGTCCCGCTTCCATATCCAGGATCACAACGTCGCTGCTTCGAAGCACCAGATGCGAGATGATGCGCTTGAGCATCACATGCTCGGGACAAACGCATCCGCTTCCGGCGGTCTCTACGGTTCCCAGAACCAGCAGCTTGACGCCGTTGCACTCCCTGGCAAACCGGTCCGGAATGTCATCCACTTTCGGGTTCAGGCGGAACATCCTGTTGAAGGCATCCGCTTCTGTCCTCTCTTCCACGAGCTTGCGCATTTTGGAGATCGGTACGATCTCCTCCAGTTCCTGCTCCGGGAAACCGAGAGCCAGGCCCAGGTTCGCGTCGGGATCAACATCCGCCGCCAGCACACTTCTTCCTTCCTGTGCGTATAATCTTGCCAGCGTTGAGGCGAAGGTGGTCTTGCCCACGCCTCCCTTTCCGGTTACTGCGATCTTCAAGTTGTCACCTCATTATATTCCAAGTGCCTCACGTTTCTCTTCGATCCTGCTGATCATCAGATCACCCAGTTTGTCGATGTCGTATTCCACTGTGTAGCAGGCTTCGACCCAGTCACGCAGGCCGCCCTTGAGCAGTCCGTCAACCTGTTCGGAACCTTCCACATACGGGTCGACGCCCAGGTAGGTATCGATACCGGTCGCCACAACATAGTTGCCGATGGACACGGCCTTCTCGGACATCCACTCCGGTGCGCATCCGACGACCGGGAACTGGGAAATGTTGTAGCCGGAAGCCTTGGACAGTTCAGACGCCAGGATCATCATACGTGAGATGTCCACACAGGAACCCATGTGCAGGACGGGCGGAATATCCGCCAGCGTGCAGACACGCTCCAGACCGGCACCGCACAGCGCCTTCGCTTCCTTGTTCATCAGACCCGCCTTGGCAGCAGCCTGGGCAGCGCAGCCGGACGCGATGATGACGATGTCGTTCGCGATCAGCTTCTTCATCAGCTCGATGTGCGCGTAGTCGGGACGGACCTTCGGGTTGTTGCAGCCGACCATGGCGACCGCGCCGCGGATGACGCCGGAGTCCACACACTCGACGAGCGGCTTCACCGTGCCGAGGATGTCCACCTGGGAATTGGTGACGGTATCCAGTGTTTTGACAATGGCTTCATAGGAATAGCCGACCGTCGCTTTGGACTTCATATCCGGGATATAGACCAGGTCAGGCTTTCTGTTCTTAAAGTTTTCACAGGCCATCTTCACGATCGCCTTTGCTTTTTCATCGGCGGTTCCGACATCGAAGTGAATGTAGTCGGAATCCGGCATCTGAGCGATCTCGGATGTTGTGACAAATTTGGTATGGAAACATTTGCTTAAGGGGCCGAGTGCCGGGAAGATGCACTGTACGTCGACCACGATCGCTTCGCAGGCGCCGGTCAGAACCACGTTCTCCTGCTGCAGGAAATTGCCTGCCATCGGAACGCCGCGGCGCATGGCTACCTCGTTGGAGGTACAGCAGACACCCGATACGGTGATGCCCTTCGCGCCCATCTCCTTTGCGTATGCGATCATTTCGGGATCATCCGCATATTCGCAGATCAGCTCGGAAAGACTCGGATCGTGTCCGTGTACGATGATGTTGACATTCTCAACCTTCATGACGCCAAGGTTGGCTTCCGTGTCAATGGGTCTCGGTGTTCCGAACATGACATCGGAGAACTCCGTGCCTGCCATGGAACCGCCCCAGCCGTCGGACAGGCCGTTGCGCAGTGCCTGGCGGATCAGCGCCTCCGGCTTGGAGGAACATCCCATGTGGGTCATGTGCATCGCGCAGCTGACCTCACGGTCGATCGCTCTGGGCGTGATCTCCTCGCGCTCCCAGATATCACGCGTATACTTCGGAGCCCTTTCGGTAAATCTCTGATACCCCTCGACCTTGCCGTACTCTTCCAGTGCCATGCGGGCGACCCTGTGAGCCAGATCATAGATGTCGACGCCCTCTGTCTCAACGCCCCATTCTTTCGCGATGCGGATGAGCTTTTCGGGATCCTTGACCTTGTACGGACCTTCCGGTCTGGAATGCATCAGTGTCTCACAGATGGCACGTCCGTGATCGGAATGTGTGGCGGCGCCGCCGGCGGTGAAGCGAAGGAAATTACGGCCGACAATACCGTGTACGTCACAGCCGCAGATTCCACGGGGTGCCTTCGGGGTGATTCTGCACGGTCCCATGGAGCAGATCCGGCAGCAGATACCTTTTTCACCGAATTTGCAGTGGGGGGTCTGGTTCTTCACGCGAAGCTGCCATGAATCTGCGCCGACCTTTGCACCGGTCTGCAGCAGCCGTTCAGTAGCGGCCTCCATCTCTTCGCGCGGAATTAACTTGAAATCTCCCATTGTTGTACATTACCTCCTGTTTTCAGTTTTTGACTTCCTATCCTCTTCGGTTATCAGAATCTCAAATGACGCAGCTGTCTCCCGCATACATCCGCATCACATTGTTCACTTACATACTCAGCCGAGCTGAAGCCGGTCCATCACCTCATACACGGCTTTCCGGACCGGTGAGTCCTCCGGCAGCGTAACGGTCGGCTTTCCGTCACAGTCATATTCATAGACCATATCGTCATGAGGCACGCAGCCGAGCAGCGTCAGCTCCTGGGCGCCAATCTCCTCCATGGTTCCTTCGGAAACCCTGCCGCCGGGTGCGCGGTTGATGATCACGCCGGATTTTTCCGGCTTTAAGCCGACTTCTTTTGCCAGCTGCGCGATCCGGCCCGCTGCCTGTACACCGCGTCTGGAAGGATCACTCACAAGGATCAGGTAATCAACCGACGGCAGGATGCCGCGGCTGATGTGCTCAAGCCCTGCTTCGTTATCCACGACCACCCACGGATAGTGAGGCGCCAGCTTTGCCACCTGGGCCTGAAGGAGGCCGTTGACATAGCAGTAACAGCCCTTGCCCTGCGTCCGTCCCATGACCAGCATATCGAAGTCATCGTCCTCGATGATGCAGCGCTGGAACATCATTTCCATATAGTCGCCTCTGGAAATACCCGCGGGAATCGGGTTTTCCTTCGCGTCCGCAGCCCTTTCCACCACCTCACGGATCTGTCCCAGGGTCATTTCAACTTCCACGCCCAGAACCTCATTCAGGTTTGAGTTCGCGTCAGCGTCCACCGCCAGGATCGGCGTCTTCCCATGGGCGATCAGATATTGAATCATCAGGCCGGTGAGGGTGGTCTTTCCGACTCCGCCTTTTCCGGCGATCGCGATTGTTTTTGACATAATATCAGACCTTTGTCTTCAGACCGGACATGTTGATGATCTCGGTCACATCTTTCCATTTGTTGAGGGCATACAGGTGAATACCGTTCACGCCCAGGGCGCGGTACGCGTCGATCTGCCTGACGGTATATTCGATGCCCGCTTTCTTAAAGTCTTCCTTCTTCTGTTCGCGCTCTTCATCCTCGAACGGCGGATTTGAATCAAAGGGATCCGGGAATATCCAGTATTTGGAGATCAGACGGGACAGTTCCCTCTCCATCACACAGCCGTTTCTTGAAAGCGCCATGTTGATCGTGGCCTTCATGTCCAGGATCGGCATGATGCCCACATCGACCGGCATTGTCACACCGGCCCTGTCGATCATATCCAGCCAGCGCTTGAACTGCTCCATATCCCAGCACAGCTGCGTCATGATGTAGTCGGCGCCGTTGTCCTGTTTCTGTTTCAGGACAGCCACATCCGCCTCCAGGCTCCTGCAGGCGATATGTCCTTCAGGCGAACCGGCAACAGCGATCTCAAACCTGTCTCCGTATGTGTTCCGGATGAATTTGACAAGATCCGTCGCATACTTAAAATCTCCGCAGGTCGTGTTCTCTCCTCTCGGGAAGTCGCCCCGCAGCGCCAGGATGTGATCCACACCCTCAGCCAGATACTGGTCCAGCTGTTCCTTCATGCCTTCCTTCGTGTTCCGGATGACTGTGAAATGGGTCACGGGAATCGTACCGGCTTCCTGGATCATCCGGCATACCTCCCGGTTCGCGCCGACATTGCCTCCGCCCGCGCCATACGTGCAGGAGATATAATCCGGCTCAAATTCGCACAGATGCGCGATCGTACCCGGCAGATTCTGCATTCCCTTCTCAGTCTTGGGCGGAAACAGTTCGAAGGAAAGAAGCTGCCTTTCCTTCATCCGTTCGGTCAGTTTTACTGCAGACATAACCATACCTCCATTTTGTCCACTCTGTACCGTTCCCCGGTTTCCGGCATCCTGTCCTGCTGTTCCTTTATCTCGTCATTTCAGATCGATCTTTACGACAGCTCCGGTCAGATCAGCCATCACCAGCGTTCCGGTCACCACCTTCTGCTCTCCCATCACATCTGTCAGGGTGATCTCATCACCCCTGATCATAATTTTGCTGACGTATTCCATAATGACCTGTTCCGGATTTTCCGATGCATATACTGTTGAAAGACACATATCCGCTTATGCCTCCTTCACTGATGAAAGCGCAAGGCTCAGATACAGGTTTCCCTTCGTGAACTCATCCACGGCTTTCCTTACCTGCTCGGCAGCCTCCGGCATATTCTCCTCATTCAGCCTTGCCGCCATCTTGTCAAGCTCTGCCGCATGGCTCTGGTTATGCTTAAGCATATAGTCGAGCAGCGCCGCCATCTGTTCCTTTGTATTCATCGGGCCGTGATCGTGGTGATGCTCATGTCCGCCGTGCGGGCAGGCGCCTCCCTCCTTCACCTCGCAGTGATCCCCCTCATGCCGGTCGCAATGCGCCTCATCATGATGATGGCAATGCTCTCCTCCATGACCGTGAGGGATGACATTTCCGTTTTCATCGTGTAATAAATGCATCTTTTTCCTCCTGCATCCGGACTTGTTAATTAATTGACAAAAAATGCCTCTTCAGACAAAATATACCATAAAAACAGCCCTATCACAAGAAAAAACCGAAACGTTTCCCGTTCGGTTTCGATGTTGTCCGCGCTTTTCGGACACTATGTATGAAATGCTGCATCTGATGTCGTATGAAATGTCTTACGAATACCTCTTTTCTGTACGGACGGTTCCTCACTTGTGATAGGGTTCCCCCTTCATGATCCGGAAACTCCTGTAGATCTGCTCGAGAAGGATGACCCGCATCAGCTGATGGGGGAAGGTCAGGTCGGAAAACGAGAGTTTTTCGTTTGCCCTGGCCAGGACCCGGGGTGAGAGCCCCAGCGATCCGCCGATGACATAGACCAGGTGGCTGCTGCCGGACACCATCAGGTCCGACAGATGCCCGGAGAGCTTCACCGAATCATATTTCTTTCCTTCGATCGCCAGTGCCGTCACATAGCCGTCCTCCGGGATCGCCTTCATCAGGCGCTCTCCCTCCTTCTCCAGGATCAGGGCCTCCTCTTTCGACGAAGCCTCATCCGGGGTCTTCTCGTCCGCCACTTCCACGATCTTCACGGAGGCATACCTTGACAGGCGCTTGACATATTCCGCGACAGCTTCCTGGTAGAAACGCTCCTTGATCTTGCCGACGCACAGGATGGTTATTTTCATGGCAGTCTCCTTCTCGTTCGTTTTGGTTGGATTCCCGGACGGCATGCGTATCATAAAGAAGTGTACGCAGTCGCGGGTGTGATATTCGACGCTCGAACGGCGCCCACTCCGGCAAGCCATCGTCTAACTGCGACCAAGGGGGCCGAAGCATTCGCCGAACGAAACGCTCTTACTTCGCCCCCCT
>JAGCAV010000247.1 GCA_017652545.1 Lachnospiraceae bacterium | reverse complement strand
GGCGCAAAGGTGGACAAGTTCGAGCGCTGCCGCCTGACCAGAGAAAAAGCCGCCATGATCAGCGCGCCGCTGATCGCCGAGTCACCCGTCTCTCTGGAGTGCCGCGTCACACAGGTGATCGAACTGGGATCCCACGACCTGTTTCTGGCCAGGGTGCTGGCTGTCAAGGCGGATGAGCGGTATATGGATGAAAAGAATGTTTTCCACCTGGAAAAGGCAGGCCTGATCGCTTATTCACACGGCAGATATCATGCCCTCGGCGACATCCTGGGAACCTTCGGGTACAGTGTGCGCAGGGCGCCGCGAAAAAAGCGGAAGCAGTAACCGTGACCGGGGGGTCACGCATTCATCTGCGCGTGCCTGATCATAGCCCTCTTGCGCTGCGTCGGATCCAGGATCTTCTTGCGGATGCGCAGGCTCTTCGGTGTCACCTCCAGGAGTTCATCGGTATCGATGAACTCAAGCGCCTGTTCCAGAGAGAGGATCCGGGGCGGCGTAAGCTTCAGTGCCTCGTCCGAGCCGGAGGCTCTTGTGTTGGTCAGGTGCTTCGTTTTGCAGACATTCAGCTCGATATCTTCGCTCTTGCCGCTCTGCCCGATCACCATGCCGGAATATACTTTTTCGCCGGGTCCGAGGAACAGCGTGCCGCGGTCCTGTGCGTTGAACAGTCCGTAGGCGACCGTCTCACCGGTCTCAAAGGCGATCAGGGATCCCTGGGTCCGGTAGCTTAAATCTCCCTTGTAGGGTCCGTATCCCTCAAACTCCGTATTGATCACCCCGGCGCCTCTGGTGTCTGTCAGGAAATCGTTTCTGAAACCGATCAGGCCCCGGGAAGGAATCGAAAATTCAAGTCTTGTTGATCCGTCCGATGCCCTGCTCATGCCCTGCAGTTCTCCCTTTCGAAGGCTCAGCTTCTGGATCACGGTTCCCGCACAGTCATCGGGCACATCCACATAGGCAATTTCCATGGGCTCCAGCTTCTTCCCGCGTTCGTCATAGCGGTAAATGACCTCTGCTTTTGAGACGGCAAACTCATAGCCCTCCCGGCGCATGGTCTCGATAAGAATGGACAGATGCAGTTCTCCCCTGCCCGAGACCTTGAAGGTATCCGTATCTTCCGTATCCTCGACCCGGAGCGACACATCCGTGTTCAGCTCCCTGAAAAGCCTGTCGCGCAGATGACGGCTGGTGACATATTTTCCTTCCTGCCCGGCCAGCGGCGAATCGTTGACGATAAAGTTCATGGCGATCGTCGGTTCGGAAATCTTCTGGAACGGGATCGGTTCCGGCGTGTCTACGGCACATACGGTATCTCCGATGTGCAGGTCGGCGATACCGGACAGCGCTACGATGGAACCCATGGACGCTTCCCGCACATCGACCTTTTTCAGCCCGTCAAACTCATAGAGCTTGCTGATCTTGACTTTGGTCATCTTCTCGGGTTCATGGTGATTGACCATCACCGCTTCCTGGTTAACGCGGATCGTACCCCGGTCGACCTTGCCCACACCGATCCTGCCGACATATTCGTTGTAGTCAATGGTGCTGATCAGGATCTGCAGAGGCTCGTCGGGATCCCCCTCCGGTGCCGGAATGCTTTCCAGGATGGTCTCAAACAGAGGCTCCATGCTGTCCGGCTCATCCGTCAGGCTGCGCACCGCGTAGCCGCCTTTCGCGGAAGCGTAGACAAAGGGGCAGTCCAGCTGCTTGTCGCTGGCGTCAAGGTCCATCAGAAGTTCAAGCACTTCATCCGTCACCTCATCCGGCCTTGCTTCCGGGCGGTCGATCTTATTCACGCACACGATCACATCCAGATCCAGTTCCAGCGCTTTCTTCAGAACGAATTTGGTCTGGGGCATCGGCCCTTCAAAAGCATCCACCACCAGGATCACACCGTTTACCATCTTCAGCACGCGTTCGACTTCCCCGCCAAAATCCGCATGCCCCGGTGTGTCAATGATATTGATCTTGGTTCCCTTATATGTGACCGCCGTGTTCTTGGAAAGGATGGTGATGCCTCTCTCCCGTTCCAGGTCGCCGCTGTCCATGACACGTTCCGCCACATCCTGGTTCTCACGGAACACGCCGCTCTGTTTGAGCAGTTCATCCACCAGTGTGGTCTTTCCATGGTCAACATGCGCTATGATCGCTATATTTCTTATATCATTTCTTACCATAAGATCTCCAGTTTATTCTGTTTCTGCCATCCTGTCCGGTTGACTGTATTATAAATAGGAAAATTCTTAGCGATTATATCACAGTAACTGGTCAGGTCAAGCGATAAATGCACGAATTCACAGCCTGCTGCCTTCCTCCGGATCCTGTGCGCGGGAGGAAGAGGCCATTTCTGATCCGATACAACCTGCACTTGTAATTTGTCCGCCTGTGTAGTACATTACAGTTACTGTTCAGGGCCTGCGGCGTATGCTGCCGCAAAGCGGTCCAAAAATGCTTCAGGCCGGGCCTGCCCGTTTCCGGTGTTTCCTGCAGACAGGGGGAGACGCGCTTCAGGAAAAGGCAGCCGCGGCGCAGAAAGGTAGGAAAGATGCCGGAAGATAAAATACAGTTATACTGCGGTACGGGCAACGGCCGGAGCGCAGCCGCCATCGGACATGCCGTACGCTACGCATGTGAAGGAAAAAACGTGTTCATGATCCGTTT
>JAGCAV010000246.1 GCA_017652545.1 Lachnospiraceae bacterium | reverse complement strand
TGGATAACGGAGATATAGAGTTGGTAGGTTCTGAATATTTACAGCCAATAGTAGATCATATTCTGGAAAAATATCCTTTGTAAAAGCATAATAAACAAAAAGACCTCGCATATTTAAATGCGGGGTCTTTAATTTTTTTTACTTTTTCGTTACTTTGGGACCTTGCGGTGTATCTTCCACAACATATCCTTTACCTGTGATCTCATTTCTAAGAGCATCTGCAAGAGCAAAATCTCTGTCTTTTTTTGCTTGTGCTCTGCGTTCGACAAGGTCAAGAATATCTTCCGGTATTCCTTCTTCCTTCTTTTTGAAATCAAATCCCAGAACATCCGTAAGCGAGTCAAAAACAGACGCAGCATATTCCAAAGCTTCTTTGGATTGATCTTTAGCAGAGTTAATATCACTTACCAATTCAAAGATCGCCGTAAATCCATTTGCAGTATTCAGGTCATCATCCATTGCATTTTCAAACTGCATTTTACGTTCATTTGCTTTATCTATCAAATCAGTATTGTTACCGCTTGCATTTTTAATAGCAAAATCAAGATTATCCCGGCATGTATGCAATCTGGCTAATGAAGCTTTGCACTGGTCCATAACCTCTCTATTGAAGTTGATCGGTGAACGGTAATGAGCACTCACAGCGAAAAACCGTATCGGCTCATACCCATATTCTTTAGCGACATCACGTACAGTAAAGAAGTTGCCCAATGACTTTGACATCTTTTTGTTGTCAACATTAACGTATCCATTATGGACCCAATATCTGACAAACTGTTCTCCGTTGCAGCATTCGCTCTGTGCGATCTCATTCTCATGATGCGGAAAGACCAGGTCCTCTCCGCCCGCATGGATGTCGATCGTTGACCCCAGGTACTTTTTCGACATGACCGAACATTCGATATGCCAGCCGGGACGGCCGTCGCTCCAGGGCGATTTCCAGAAGGGCTCTCCCTCCTTTTTGGGTTTCCAGAGCACGAAGTCCAGCGGATCTTCCTTCTCGTCCTCTCCCGTGACCAGCAAAGACCTTCCGCCGCTTCGCAGATCGTCCAGGTTCTTGTGGGACAGTTTGCCGTAGTGCGGGTCCTTGCGGGTCCTGAAATAAACGGTCCCGTTTACCTCATAGGCAAACCCCTTGTCGATCAGTGACCGGATCATCTCGATCATCCCGTCGATCTCACAGGTTGCCTTGGGATGCGTGGTTGCTTCCCGCACGTTCATCCCCTGCATGTCCTTTTTGCACTCCTCGATGTAGCGCTCGGAGATCTCCTCTGTGGACACGCCTTCCTCGTTTGCCCTGTTGATGATCTTGTCATCCACATCCGTAAAGTTGGAGACATAGTTGACCTCATAGCCCTTGTGCTCCATATACCGCCGTGCCGTGTCAAAGACGATCATCGGCCGGGCATTCCCGATGTGAATCAGATTGTAGACCGTGGGACCGCATACATACATGCTCACCTTCCCCGGTTCGATCGGGACAAATTCTTCCTTTTTCATTGTCAGTGTGTTGTAGAATTTCATATCTTTCTCCTGTGTTCATCGGGATCCGAAAGGATGTCTCCCTGTTTCATTTTCAGCAGCACCCATGGCATCCCGGACACCCTGATACCATATCATCCGTGACCAGGTCCATAACGGGGATCAGACAGCAGATGGCCTGGGCGCTGATACCCTCGCCTGACCCGGTAAACCCCAGACGTTCTTCCGTCGTTGCCTTAATGCTGACCTGGGAAATCTCCAGGCCAAGCGCGTTCGCCACATTCTCGCGCATCTGCGGCAGATATTCCATCAGTCTGGGCCGCTGCGCGATGATCGTCGAATCAATATTTTCGATCATATAGTTGTGTTCATCCAGCAGACGGCCGACCTCCGCAAGCAGGCGGATACTGTCGGCGCCTTCATATGCGGGATCCGTGTCCGGGAAATGCTGTCCGATATCTCCCAGAGCCGCTGCCCCCAGCAGCGCGTCCATGATTGCATGTACGATCACATCCGCGTCTGAATGGCCGTCGAGTCCCTTCTCGAACGGGATCTTTACACCGCCCAGGATCAGGTCCCGGCCTTCTTTCAGCCGATGAACATCGTAGCCTGTCCCTACTCTCATTGTTCCTGACTGTTCCTCCTTATTGCCTTTTCACACCCCCATAGTATTCACTTTTTCCAATGAAAAGTCAATGGGAACTCATCCCGTTTCCTGTTGACAAAAGGATCTGCTATGGCTTATTTTGCAGATGCGGACCATTTTGTTCCTCATTCCAATCATAAACCCCGGAGGATTGATCATATGAAAGAAAAACTGCCGAAAAGAAACGAAGTGCCGGAGCACCTCACCTGGCGGCTGGAAGACATTTTTCCGGACGAGGACGCCTGGGAGGCTGATCTGGCCAATGCGCTTCGTCTGGCTGATGAGCTGGTTTCCCTGAAAGGAAGGCTTGGAAATGATGCAGCGACACTGCTGCGTGCTTTCCGTCTTTTTGACGCCTGCTTCCTGACCCTTCGCCGTACCTCGGGCTATGCCGGCATGCGTCATGACGAGGATACAGCAGATGCCCGCGGCCAGGAAATGGACCTGAAGGCCAGGAGCACCTGGGCGATGACCGCCGAAAAGCTTGCTTTCTTTGAGCCTGAGATCCTCACCATTCCGGAGGCGGTCATTTCCGGCTTCCTTGAGCAGGAACCGGAGCTTGCCTACTACGAGATCACCATCCGTGAGATCCTGCGCACAGGAGATCACACCCTGTCCCCGGAAGCGGAACAGCTGCTCGCATCCGCGCGTGAGATGGCCCAGGCGCCTGCCGACGGCTTCGGCATGCTGCATAACGCGGACCTGACTTTCCCCTCTGTCACTGACGCAGACGGGAATGAGATCATTATCTCAAACGGCCGTTTCGTTCCCCTTCAGATGTCGCCGGACAGAGCGCTGCGCCGTGAAGTGTTCGAAAAATATTACAGCCGGTACGGTGAATTCAAAAACACCTGGGCTTCCCTGTATTACGGGCAGGTCCGCAAGCAGATCTTTTATGCCCGGGCCAGGAAATATCCGTCCACTTTCGTGGCTGCGGTACATGCCAATAATGTCGATCCGGCGGTATGCGATCACCTCATTGAAAGTGTCCGCCGCGGCCTGGGCAAAATGCACCGCTATGTCTCCCTGCGCAAAAAAATGCTCGGCGTCGATGAACTGCATATGTACGATGTATATGCTCCCATGATCACCGGTCATGACCGCGTATATACCTTTGAGGAGGCCAAAGCCCTGTCCCTGGAAGCCCTGGCGCCTCTCGGGGAAGAATACCTTTCAGTCGTGCGGGAAGCCTATGAGCACCGCTGGATCGATGTGGCTGAAAACGAAGGCAAGAGGAGCGGCGCCTATTCGTCCGGTGTTTACGGCGTTCATCCCTACATGCTCCTGAACTATACGGAAACCCTGGACGATGTGTTTACGCTGGTGCATGAGATGGGCCACTCCCTGCATACCTGGTACTCCGAAAAGAACCAGAACCACCTGAATTCCCGCTATAAGATCTTTGTGGCGGAAGTCGCCTCCACGACCAATGAGATCCTTCTGCTGGAATACCTGCTCTCAAAGGCAGAAGATCCCGCAGAGAAAGCGAATCTGATCAATCATTACCTGGAATGCTTCAAGGGTACCCTCTTCAGGCAGACCATGTTCGAAGAGTTCGAGCGGAAAACAAACGCCATGGCCGAAGAAGGCACGCCGCTGACAGCCAGGGTCCTGTGCGATACATACCTGGAACTGAACCGGGCGTATTTTGGAGAAGATATGGTTTCGGATCCCCTGATCGCCTACGAATGGTGCAGGATACCGCACTTCTATTACAATTTCTATGTTTACCAGTACGCGACCAGTTTTGCGGCCTCTGTCTCCATCGCCCACCGCATCCTGAAACAGGGGGCTGCAGCCGTCGGAGCGTACCTTGACTTTCTGAAGAGCGGCTGCACGAAAGACCCGGTCAGCCTGCTGAAAAAGGCGGGTGTGGACCTTTCAACATCCGCCCCCATTGATGAAGCGCTCGGGGTATTCGAGAGTGCGGTTGAGCAGATGGAACAGCTGAGCTCTTTTTTATAGAATCGTCTTTTTACAGAACAGCTGTTCAAAAATGAGCTGCGAAGGATCCGGGTGTTTCCCGCGTGATCTTTCGCAGCTCTTTCCATTTTTCCCGTGATCCCGGCAGCGGGACCGGTCTGATATGCCTGCTCAGCCTCTTTCTTCCACGACCGTTCTGACCATGGTCTGCAGATCGGCCTCCTCCTTATGCTTTGCCAGATACTCTTTCACGACCTCCTGCAGAAACATCTGGGCCATGACACCCCTGTCTCCCGTCATAACGCAAAACAGTTCCCTGTTGTTCATCTCATACATGGTTTTTCCAAGGTTCGTCTCCATCCTCTGCTCCTTCCCTTCTCCTCATTTGCGCCTGCACCGTCCCGCTTCCTGCCAGGACGCACCCTTCTTCCGGTTTTCCGGCTCTGCATCATCCGGACTTCACTTTGTATATGCCGTACTTCTGCAGTTTCCCGACCTGTTCATATACAGCCTCCGGGGCATAGTTTTCCCGCAGGTAGGTCATGGTAAGCTCTATGTCATTATCCACGAGAAGGACCTGTTCATGATCGATCAGGTCCCGGTATGGGTTCGAGATCCCGTATGCTGCCATCGTGTCACAAAAGGCCCTGGTATAGGCTGCCCATCCTCCCAGATACAGCACGTTGCCGATGACCTTTTCCGGCATCGGATCCAGCGGTCCGTAACAGTCGTTTGCCACCAGCGACCCCATCTTCATGACATACAGATGCTCCGGATCAGCGCTCAGCGCTTCCAGTCTGGCCCGGCGCTTTTCCATTCTTTCCACGCGCGCGGTGCTTGTGGCGCGCAGCCGGAAAGACTGCTTCATGACCGGCACAAAGATCATGGCGGCAACCAGTGCCGGCACGATCCACCACGTTCTTCTGACCCCTGCGGGCCGGACGAACCAGGTCACCGAAAGGATCAGCGCATACACCAGCGCCGTATCCACACGGTTTCTCAGATACCGCCCGTTGTAGTACAGGTACAGGTACAGCAGCGCGAAGAGCATCAGGCCCCAGAGGACCGCCAGAAATGCCTTTTTATCAGGTTTCCCCGAGAGCAGCCAGGCTGAGAGCACAAACAGCAGGAACCAGATGAACGGTCTCATGATCAGCTTTGCAGGGACCTCCTTCAGGAAATCCTTCAGCAGCTGCTTTGAAAAATGCTTCTCCTCCTTGACCGCGATCAGCGAGTCCATGACTTCCACGGTAAACCGGTCCGGATCGGCAAAATTCCAGTTGGCATAGAGTGTATAACCGGCATCCGAGATCCCGGCAGCCTTATATGTCTCCAGATGTGTCGGATAATCCGGAAAACCGTAATCATACAGCTCTTCCCTGCGCACATCGAATTCCCTGAAGCTCTCCCATACATCCCCCTGCCTGTAAGACCGCTTGTCATCGATCCTGAAAGCCATGCAGACACCGAATGCGATCACAAAGGGCAGCAGGAGCATCAGCAGCTTCAGAACAAACGGCATGCCTGAGCGCCGTCTCTCACGGCTGCCTGTGACATCACGGGCATTTCGAAGCCGGGCGAGCCTGAGCTGATGCAGGTGATCCGAGATCAGGATCAGCACCATCCACAATCCGATCCCTGATGTCAGGACAGCACAGGGAAGGAACTGGGTGAACCTGAGCCAGGAAGCTAAAGCCGAGAGAATGAGCGCCAGGACCAGGCTGATCCACCTGTCAGCGCCAAAATGCCTTTCCGGTCTCTCTTTCTCATATATGCGCACGGTTCCGGTCACGTTCTCGTAAAGCCGGAGATCACTTTTCGCAAGGATCTGCGCCCTTCTCTTCCCTTCGCCGCGGGTCCTTCTGTCACGCTCGGGGTCCGCTTTCATATCATGCGCGCGTTCCAGCACCGGAAACATGCCCGTTGCCGAGTAGAACAGCAGAAACATGGCGCTGGCAGATGTGATCCCGGCCGTTCTGGAAAACTGGATCACAATATAGGAGGAATATCCGAACCATCCCACCAGCGCGGTCGAGAATACCATCCCCCAAAGCCTCCCCAGCCTGCGCAGCAGCACATAGGTCACCCCGGTGAACGACAGAAACAGCATGGCATACTGCACAAGCGTATACCAGGGCAGCGCATGCGTGATCCCGTACAGAGCCATCAGAAGTCTTCCCATCCAGATCCCGGATATGACCATATGCGGATCGGAACTGTATTTGGAACCGTTCACCAGCGTCAGAAGCGCGGTATCATCGTTGGTTTCAAAAAACGGGCGGCACACGCTCAAAAGCGCTGCAAGGATCACTGCATTGATCAGCAGTGCCAGCAGCGCGTCTGTTCCTCTTTTTGCTCTTCCCTCGTTATCCATATACACTCTCTGTCAGGGGGTCAGGTTCCCATGCGGCTCACTCAGAGCAGCTTTCCGATATCCGTTCGGACAGGCTTTCTCCGGGAGGCCTTCCATACAGGGTCAGTTTCAGGTACTCTGCCAGTTCCTGCGCGTCAGGCACCAGACAGCCGTCCATCTCACGCACCGGGATCTGGCCGGGTATCATCCCGTCGATCCCGTAATACGGAATGATCCTTGGAATCTGCAGAACGATTCTCAGCAGCGATTCCGGGTCCAGGTTGTGCGTCACGTACGGCATCAGCTCCGTAATATAGGAGGTGACCTGCGCCGCCTTTTTCGCGCCGAGAGAATAGACCAGTTCCTTGACCACAGCGAGCCCGTCTTTGGAGACATCGAGCTTTTCAAACTCTGGCATCTCAAGTATCCTGGCCACATCCTTAAAGCTGATGGACGCATAATTGTCGATATGCAGCCCGTAATTGTCTTCCATCGTCTGGATCAGGAGCGGCCCGCCGCCCACGGCATAGGCGTTGCCGAGTCTGCCGCCGCCGGTGCCCGGGATCTCCACATACAGATCCGTATCAAATGTGTAGAAGAGCGTTTCCTTTGTATTATGGTTGATCGTCATGACGATCACGGCATAGGCATTTCCGCGCTCTTTTGCGTCTTCTTCCTCTTCGGGCGAAGCGCCGCCGATCACAAGCAGTGTGTAGGTGTTCGCGGCTTCCCGGTCCGTCACCCGGTGAACGGCTGAAATATCATAGACATCCGCCGCATGCAGCTCTTTCGCTTCCGTGACTTCTTCCGTCTCCGTGACCGCTTCCGTCTGCGCAGCTTCTTCCGTCTCCGTGACCGCTTCCGTCACATCCTCAAACGCGGCCTGATTGACCACCACATCTTCATCCTTCCGGTAGTTGGTCTTTACAAGCCATGACCGGATCAGAAGGCCGCCGGCAATGGCAGCGGCCAGAAGGACCGCCAGAATGATCAGCATGATCTTTACGGATTTTCTCATACACGCCATCCTCCGTCCCGGTTATCTGTACCGCATTTCTTCCCTTTTCTTCAGTTCTCCCGCCAGCTGTACGTAATTGTCATAGCGGGTCCTGGAAAACAGGCCTTTCTCCAGCGCTTCCTTGACGGCGCAGTCAGGCTCACTGATGTGCATGCAGCTTAAGAAACGGCACTGTCCGGTATATGGCGCAAACTCTTCATAAAAGCCGGCAAGATCCCGGCTCTCCACATCAAACACCTCAAGAGAAGAAAAACCGGGCGTGTCGAGAAAATACGTGTCCGGCCCGATATTTCCCATATAGAAAAGCTGGGTATGACGCGTCGTGTGGCGCCCCCGTCCGATCTTCTGACTGATCTCTCCGACTTCCATGACCTCATCTTTCTCCCCGGAAAGCTTATTGGTCAGCGATGACTTGCCGACCCCGGAGGGACCGGCAACGACCGTCGTCTTTCCCCTCAGGCGCTGCGCAAGCGTTTCCAGCCCCTCCCCGGTCACCGCACTCACCCCCAGGACCTCTCTGCCGCTGCCTGCATATACCTCCTTCAGCGCGCGGCAGGCATCCTCCGGGACCAGGTCTGTCTTGTTAAAACAGATCAGCACGGGGATATCCTGCTTTTTCATATTGATCAGGAAGCGGTCCAGCAGGTTCAGATTCGGGTCCGGCTTCGCACAGGCAAATACCACCAGTGCCTGGTCTACATTGGCAGAAGCAGGCCGGATCAGGAGATTCTTCCTTGGGAAGATCTCATCCAGGCTTCCTTCCATATCCTTCGGGTCAGTCACATGGATCCGTACACTGTCCCCCACCAGCGGTTTTATCTTTTCTTTTCTGAAAATG
>JAGCAV010000245.1 GCA_017652545.1 Lachnospiraceae bacterium | reverse complement strand
GGTAACGGCCGGCGGCGTTCGTTCTTGTCAGGACCGCCATATCCGAATAAGCCATGCCTTCCTTCACGGCAGACCGAATCTGCCGGATAAGGAATTCGCTCTCCTCCCGGACATTCTTCAGTCCGGCCACCCGGACAGATCCCGGATACCCTCTGACCCCCCGGATCTGCTTCGGGTAACGCGACCTGTTGGCACTGATGACCTTCATCGCCGCCTGTATCACCTCATCGCCGGAGCGGTAATTTTCCTGAAGCCGTATCAGTACCGCGTCCGGATAATCATCGGAAAATCCCAGCATGATCTCAGGCTTCGCCCCGCGGAACCGGTAAATGGACTGGTCGTCATCCCCGACAACGAACAGGTTGTTCTGCGGCAGCGCCAGCATCCGGATGATCCGGTACTGCAGAAGATTGATATCCTGAAACTCATCCACCAGAATGTGGGTGAAGCGCTTCTGCCAGGCCTGAAGAATATCCGGACGTCTTTCCAGCAGTTCCTTTGTATAGATCAGCATGTCATCGAAGTCGATCAGGCCTGCCGCTTCCAGTGCCTGCTGGTAGGATCTGAAAACGCTTCTGAAAGTGTCGGAGGCAGTCACTGAAGAATAAAAATACTGCAGGTCCATCTCCTCATTCTTGACTCTGGATATTTCTGCGGAGAGATTTTCCATCAGCTCCTTCCGGTCATTTCCCTCGATCCGGTACCCGTCGATCAGGTCCCGCAGGATCTGCGCGCGCTGCTCCTCCTTCAGGATACTGGCTGCCGTATAATGATAGGCAGCTTTCAGGATCTGGAAAAAGACAGAGTGGAAGGTTCCGAAGACGACCGGTGTTCCCGCATCATCGCCCTCATTCCCGGCCAGCTCCAGATATCTCTTCCGCATGGTCAGGGCAGCCGCTCTGGAAAAAGTAACGACCAGGATCCCCGCGGGATCAGCCTTTTTTTCATGAATCAGGCAGGCGACCCGTCTGGTGATCACAAAGGTCTTTCCTGAGCCCGGCCCGGCCAGGACCAGGGCAGGTCCGCTGCCGTGACAGACGGCCTGCTCCTGCGACGGACTCAGCTGCATCTGCCCTTCCTCAGACAGGAATACCCTCCCGGCCTGATGTGCCGGAAGGGTATCTGATTTACCGCGGAAAACACCGGTCTGCTCCATGTTCTCCTCACTCCTGTTCATCTTCTTCATCAAGATAGACCAGGTCATCGTACTCCTGTGAATCCAGCCACGCGTCGAATCCGTCCGACGCGGCCTGGTATTCATCGTCATCCTCAATGTTCTCAAGCTGCGGCTCACTCATGCCCGTGCCTTCATTGAAGCGGTAGATATAGACTTCCCCGTCCTGGTTCTCCCCGTTCTCATCCAGGGGAAGCAGGGCGATATAGCTGTGTCCCGCCGCCTCATAGATCGTCAGGACCGCACACTCCTCCACGGTCCCGTCATCCAGGTTGAGCGTCACTGTTGCACCGCTGCCGTTGAAACCGCACTCCTCTTCGCAGCCCGCACAGCCGGATGCGCATCTGTTCTCATCTGTCATGAATTTTTGTTTCCTCCGTTTTTTATTCTTCTGCCTTCTGCAGCATTTCGATCCCTGCCTTCATTCTCTTCAGGCTTTCTTCTTTTCCCAGAACCTCCATGATCTCCGTGGCACCGGCAGGTGTCACCGCCTTGCCGGAAAGGGCGATCCGAAGAGGCCAGATGACAAATCCCGCCTTGCAGCCCCGGTCTGCGGCATATGCCTTGATCAGTTCGTAGAGCGCGTCATTGGTGTAGTCATCGGCCTGTTCAAAGACAGGCAGCATCTCCTTCAGGACCGTCAGCGCCTTTGCCTCATCCACCTTCCACTTTTTGTTAAAGTACAGTGCCTTGTCATAGGCAGGCAGTTCCTGGAAGAAATCGATCATGTCCGGGATATCGGGAAAGACTTCTATGCGTGTCTTGACCATGGCGGCGATCTTTTCCAGCGCGCCGTCCGTTAAAGGCCTGGTAACGGTTCCGCTGATATACGGCCGGGCCATCTCCAGATATCTGTCAAAGTCCATGGCCTTGATGTATTCGCCGTTCATCCAGCGAAGCTTGGTCATGTCCAGAACAGCAGGCGATTTGCTTATATTCCGGTAATCAAATTCCCTGACCAGTTCCTCCAGGGAAAAGATCTCCCGGTTGTCCTTCGGGCACCAGCCCAGCAGCGCTACATAATTGACAATGGCTTCCGTAACGAACCCCTGCTCCAGCAGGTCCTCAAAGGATGAGTGCCCGCTGCGTTTGGAAAGCTTTTCGTGTTTCTCATCGGTAATCAGCGGACAGTGAATGTAGACCGGCACTTCCCATCCGAAAGCCTCATACAGCCGGTTATACTTCGGGGCGGAGGAAAGATACTCGTTGCCCCTCACCACATGTGTGATCCCCATGGTGTGATCGTCTACCACGTTGGCAAAGTTGTATGTCGGAAATCCGTCGGATTTGATCAGGATCATGTCGTCCAGTTCGGCGTTGGGGACCTCGATCGTCCCGTAGATCTCATCCACGAACTTTGTCGTACCCTCCTTCGGGACATTCTGCCTGATGACATAGGGAATGCCTGCCGCGAGGTTTGCCTCGATCTCTTCCCTGGAAAGGCTCAGGCAGTGCTTGTCATAGGTCACGATATCCTTGGATCCTTCCCCGACCTGATGGCGCAGGGATTCAAGCCGCTCCTTCGTACAGAAACAGTAGTATGCCTCTCCCTTTTCAATCAGTTCCTTCGCGTATTTCATATAGATGCCCTGTGCCCGCCGCTCGCTCTGCACATAGGGGCCGCATCCGCCATCCTTGTCGGGACCTTCATCGTGAATAAGACCGGTCTTCTCAAGTGTTCTGTATATGATGTCCACAGCGCCTTCCACATAACGCTCCTGGTCTGTATCCTCAATGCGCAGCATGAACGTGCCGTTCTCGTGCTTCGCGATCAGATACGCGTACAGAGCCGTTCTGAGGTTTCCCACATGCATTCTGCCGGTGGGGCTGGGTGCAAATCTTGTCTTTACCTGTGCCATGTCAATTGTCCTTTTCCCTTCTTTGTTTTTTATCGGAATGTGATCTGTTTTGAAATACTCAGGGCTACCATCATC
Source organism: Lachnospiraceae bacterium (assembly GCA_017652545.1). The sequence continues at coordinate 1,772 of JAGCAV010000245.1, read as the reverse complement.
TCTGCCATCAGGAACAGGATGGACGTTCCTCCGTAACTGACAAAGGGGAGCGTGATGCCTGTCGTCGGAATCATACCGATGACAACAGCGATGTTGAGCACGACCTGGATCGCGATATGCGCGAAGATTCCGGACGCGATCAGCGAGCCCAGGAGGTCAGGCGCATTGCTGGCTATGAAGAACAGCCTGTAGAGAAGAAACACAAAGAGCAGGATGACGATCAGCGCGCCGAAAACGCCCAGTTCCTCACAGATGATCGAGAAGATCATGTCATTCTGGGCTTCCGGCAATGCCTGCAGCTTCTGCACACTGTTCCCCAGTCCTTTCCCGAAAAAGCCTCCGGATCCGATGGCGTACAATCCCTGCATGACCTGGTAGCCACCGCCGCTGGCATAATCTTCCGGATGCAGCCAGACCTGGATGCGCTGAATGCGGAAATTGCCGCCGCCCAGACGCGGAATGACCAGAAAGACTGCCGCCATGCCGGTCACGATCAGGGCGACCAGCGCGATCAGCCAGGGTTTTGTCTTCGGATGCACGATAAAGGAAAGGATGATCGCTATGCCGAGAATAATGATGGCTGTACTCAGATTATCCGTGAACACAAATGTGCAGAACGAACAGATGCCTCCCAGCCCGATCACGGTAGCAGGCGCCCGCCATCCGTTCATCCTGTCTTTTGACATGGAGGTGATCACATAGGGGAGGAACAGAATGATGGCAAGCTTTGCCATCTCAGCCGGCTGGAAATGAATAGGTCCGAGATAGATCCATCTTCTGGCGCCGTTGACTTCCTTGCCGATAAACCTGGTTATGATAAGGATAAATACAGAAACGGCATACAGGAGCCCGGACCACCTGATATACGCGTGGTAGTCGATCTGTGAACCGACCAGAAGGATCACAAAAGAAGCAAGACTGATCAGAGCCTGCTTTCCGAAATAAAATGTATCGCTTCCCATCTCAACAGACGCCTCGTACGCGCTGGTGCTGTAGAGCATGACAAGCCCGAAACAGGTCAGCAGAATAACGGCAGCCAGCAGATTATAATCATAATAATCCCTTGCCTGTATCTGCCGTCTTGTTCTCACCATACGCAGTCCTGCCGGATTTCTCCCGGTCCTTCTGCGTGTTTTTCCTGCTATTTCCGCCAAATATTCTTACCTCCGGATATCTGGATACCTGTCAGCTCAGGAAACTCTCGATCGCCGCAGCGATCGCTGCCGCCATGTCATCCTTCCTGGCCTTGTAGAACTTCATGTCGTCTTTATCATCGATGAACGCCGTCTCGATCAGGGAATAGTTGACACCCAGCTCATTGCACACCCTGGCGTTGAGCAGGGACCCCGACGTGACCACGCCGCCGCCCCAGATTACAGACCCCGTCTTGCGCATATTGGCGACGATCTTTGTGTCAATCTTTCTCTGCTTTGCGGGCTTGTGGCTGTTGACATAAATGCCGAAGCCCTTGCATACACCGTTGCCCTTCTCATCCTTGGACGCGGAGGCCGTGGCATTGAAGTGCACTTCAAGCACATAGTCATAGTCCCAGAGATCCGGCACGGATGAATTCCCCTTCAGGGCGCTCTTGACGCGGGTCTTTGCGCCGCCTGTTCCGGTGATCGAAGCGGTAAGGCTTCCCAGTGTATCCCTGTTTCTCTGGTACAGGTCATAACCGGTGCTTCCGTTCATATAATAGGAAGCATCCACTTTTCCGCCTGCCGTCAGTTTCTCGAAGATCAGCTTCGCGAACTTCCGGGTATACAGGTATT
>JAGCAV010000021.1 GCA_017652545.1 Lachnospiraceae bacterium | reverse complement strand
TGGAGATCGGGGTTGACGGAGAGATGAGCCTGCATGCGGCGCATCAGATCGCGGAAGAGACGCATGACATGATCGAGCACGCTTTTCCACAGATCAAGCATGTGATGATCCAGGTCAATCCGGTTTAGAAAACAGATGCTGGCAAAAGACGAAAAAAGGACGCGGAACGGCGTCCTTTTTTCAGCTTCATTTATGAGCGCTCATCGCCGAGAAAGGCGACGACCACGATGCTCGGGCCTGTGTGCACGCCGATCATGGGACCGACGTTGCCGATCATGATATGTTCGAACCCGAAACGCTTCCGGATCAGTTCCCCGGTAAAAGCAGCGTCTTCGGGTACGTCTCCGTGATGGATGATGACAAGGGCACGGTTGTCTTCGCGTCTGGATCCCATATGTTCATCCATATAGTCGACCAGGTATTCCAGAGATTTTCTGCGTCCCCGGATCTTTTTGGTGACCTGAAGCTTTCCCTCGTTGTCCACAATGATGAAGGGTTTGATGGAGACAAGGGAACCGATCACGGCACTGGACCTGGAAACGCGGCCTCCGCGCCACAGGTCGAAAAGGTTGTCCACCGTGATGGCAAGAAGCACCTTTCGGGCGTTTTCCCTCAGCCATGCGGCAGTCTCATCCAGGCTTTTTCCCTCATCCCTCATCCTGACCGCGTAACATACCAGGAGAGCTGTCCCGGGAGAGCCGGTCAGGGAGTCGATGACTTCGATCCTTTTGTCCGGATAACTTTCCAGGACTTCTGCGGCAGCGGTACCAACACTCTGGACCGTTCCGGAAAGACCTGAGGAAAGGCCTATGTAGAGGAATTCATCGGCTTCATCGATGTGGGTCAGAAAGTATTCTTTTGCGTCTGCGGGATTGATCTGTGAAGTGGTTGGTTTGGCACCGCTTCTGAGCAATTTGTAGAACTCCGATGAGGACAGCTCATTGTCTTTTCCGGAAATAACCTTACCGTCCAGGATCGTACTCAGGTACATGCAGCCGATCTGATGTTCGTTAAGAAAATCTCTTGAAAGATCTGCTCCGTTGTCAGTGATGATCTTAAACATATTTCTGGCTCCTTATGAGTATTTTTCCAAAACGAAAAAAAGCCCGCCGTTTTGAAATGCCGGGACAGTATAGCAGATTGAGACTGTAAATGCAACGACGCAGAAAGAAAAACGGCATGAAGTGGTATTAAAAACCAAATGGCTGTGCGCGCATTCCGGGAGCCTTATTCTTCCTTGACATCCCTGCCGGGTCACATTAGAATCCGCATAAGTAAGTTTTCAATGTTCCAATATGTTCAGGAGATCAGGGTATGGAAAAGAAACAAAACAAATCCGGAAACAGGAAACTCTGGCTGAATCTGCTCGCCATCGCGGCGGTCGTTGCACTTGTGATTGTGAGCCTGAGAACTTCGGGACAGGTACCGGAGGATTATGTCCCGGGCATGCACGGTTCGATATGGGCGCTGCTCCCGCCGATCGTGGCCATTGTTCTGGCACTGGTGACGAAGGAGGTCTACAGCTCGCTGTTCGCGGGTATTGTCGTCGGCGCTCTCCTGTATGCGGGCGGCAACGGCGAACTGGCACTGAACACCATGCTGTTCCATCCGGACGGCGGCCTGATCGCGGCCATGACGGACAGTTCCCATGCGGGCGTGCTCGTGGTCGTCATCCTGCTGGCATCGCTGGTCGTGATGATGAACCGCGCAGGCGGTTCCGTTGCCTTCGGACGCTGGGCAAAAGCACACATCAGGACCCGGATGGGGGCGCAGCTCGCCACCATTGCCATGGGCATCCTGATCTTTGTGGATGACGGCTTTAACTGCATGACGGTCGGCTCTGTCATGCGTCCGGTGACGGACAGTCACAACGTCTCCAGGGCGAAGCTGGCATATCTGATCGATTCGACTGCCGCGCCTGTATGCATTATCGCGCCGGTATCCTGCTGGGCCGCGGCGGTCAGCTACGCGGTGCCGTCGGAGTACAATATCAACGGTTTCAGCATGTTCCTGCGGGCAATTCCCTATAACCTCTATGCGCTGGGAACCCTGTTCATGATGGTGGCGATCACGCTGTTTCGGATCGACTACGGCCCGATGCGCAGGCATGAGGACAATGCGCTGAAGGGAGACCTGTTCACGACCGGTGAAGTGCCCTACACGGAGGAGAAAAACACGTCCGACGGGAAGGAGAAGCTGTCAAATCTGGTCATTCCGGTTGTGACGCTGATCGTATGCTGCATCGCGGGGATCGCGTATACCGGCGGCCTGTTTGAGGGGGAGAGCCTGGTGAACTCGTTTGCAAACGCGGACAGCGCCAGAGGCCTTGTGATGGGCGGCCTGATCGGACTGCTGCTGACTTTCTGGCTGTATATGAACCGCGGCGTGATCACCTTCAAGAGTTTTATGGAGTCTTTTGCGGCCGGTTTCAGATCCATGTGCGCACCGATGATCATCCTGATCCTCTCATGGAACCTTTCAGGGGTGACATCCCTGCTCGGCGCTTCGGATTTCATACAGCGGATGGTTTCGTCCTCTGCCGCTTCGGTGCAGATGTTCGTGCCGATGCTGGTGTTTGTTGTCAGTGTTTTTCTGGCGTTCTCAACAGGGACAAGCTGGGGAACGTTTTCCATTCTGATCCCGATCGTATGCGCGGTCTTCCCGACGGAATCCGAGATGCTGGTCATTTCCATTTCGGCCTGCCTTGCAGGCGCTGTCTGCGGCGATCACTGCTCGCCGATCTCGGATACGACGATCATGTCATCGGCGGGTGCCCGGTGTGATCACATCAACCATGTATCGACCCAGCTTCCGTACGCGCTGACCGTTGCGGCTGTATGTGCCGTCGGCTATCTGATCGCGGGGGTGATCGGTTTCAGGACCAACTCAATCATTGCCGTTATCGCGACCCCGCTGACCCTGGCCATCCTGCTAGCGGTGATCGTGCTGATCAGGAAGAGGGAGCGCGCATAAGGAGTCTGAAACATGTCTGAACAAGCAAAGACAGTCAGCCCGGTCCTGAGGCCGGAGGACTATGAGGAACCCCGCTGCCTTCTGTGTGAGACACCGGGCGTTCGGGATGATCAGGTCCGGATGGTGCCCCAGCGGCGGATCATACAGAAAATGGACGAATATATGAGCCGCCGGGATTACGCAGGCGCCGAGCGCCATCTGAAATACTGGCTTGCGGAAGCCATCGACGGCCATGACATGCGGGGCGAACTGATGATCCGGGGCGAACTGATCGGCCACTACCGGAAAACAAATAACCGGGCTGCGGCCATGGAACAGGTGGAGGCGGCGCTGGCACTTCTGAAGGAACTGGATTTCGAGAAAACGCGCAGCGGAGGCACCACATACGTGAACGCGGCGACAGCCTGCAGTGCATTCGGAGAGCATGAACGGGCCATGGGGCTGTTCGAGCGCGCCAGAGAGGTGTATGAGGCGGACGAAAAAACCAGCCCGGAACTCCTTGGCGGTCTGTACAACAACATGGCACTGTGCTGTGTGGCGCTCGGACGGTACCGGGAAGCTTCCGCCTGTTATGAGCATGCGCTTGCCGTCATGGACAGGGTCCCCGGCGGGGAACTGGAGCAGGCGATCACCTGGCTGAACATGGCCGATGCCGCTGTCTCCGAAAGGGGGATGGAGGAGAGCGAGGCAATGATCAGGGAATACCTGGATAAGGCCTTTGACCTGCTGACCCATACCGATGCGCCAAGGGATGGCTACTATGCCTTCGTCAGCGAAAAGTGTGCCCCGGTCTTTTCCTATTACGGGTACTTTCTGGCGGCACAGGAGCTGGAGGAAACAGCGAAACGGATCTATGAAGAGAGAGGATCGGAATGAAAGGGCTGGAGATTGCCAGAGACTATTTTGCCGAATTCGGAAAACCGATGCTGGAAGAGAAGTTCCCGGAACTGATGCCTTATCTGGCGGCAGGGTTTACCGGCAGCGGATCCGAGTGCTTCGGCTACGATGATGAAATATCCCGGGATCATGATTTTGAACCGGGTTTTTGCCTGTTCCTGCCGGACGAGACCATCGTGAACCGGCGCAGCGCATTCCTGCTGGAAAGGGCATACGCGGCGCTTCCCGGGGAATATGAAGGACTGAAGCGCTCCCTGATGGGGCCGGTGGGCGGTGCGAGGCGCGGCGTCCTGCGTACGGATGAATACTACCGGGACAGGATCGGTGTGGAAAAGCCCGGGGAGGATCTGACCGTTACGCAGTGGCTTTCCGTTCCGGAGTATGCTCTGGCTGAAGCCGTCAACGGAGAGCTGTTTTTTGACAATTACGGGGAAGTGACCCGGATCCGTGAGAAGCTGGCATATTATCCGGAGGATGTCCGGCTTAAGAAGCTGGCCGGGAACCTGCTGATGATGGCCCAGTCCGGACAGTATAATTATATGCGCTGCATCCGGCACCGTGAAGGCGCGGCAGCCCAGCTGGCGGTCGGAGAGTTTGCCAGAAGTGCCATCAGCACGGTCTTTCTGCTGAATCATACATATCAGCCGTACTATAAGTGGAGCTTCCGGGCGCTGCGGTCCCTGCCGGTACTTTCCCTGACAGCGGAACTTCTGGAGTATCTGCTGACGACGGACAATGATAAAAGCATGTACGAGGAAAAATACGCCGTGATTGAGAGCATTGCAGCGGATGTGATCGACGAGCTGACTGATCAGGGGCTCACGAAGGCGAATTGCGGGGATCTGGAAAAGCATGCCTACTCCGTCAATGACATGATCGCAAACGGACAGCTTCGGAATATGCACATCCTGGCGGCGGTGTGAAAGGAGATCATCGCGGAAATGAAAATTTACGGTCTGCAGAAAATGACACTTCTTGACTATCCGGGACACGTGGCCTGTACCGTGTTCCTGGGAGGCTGTGATTTCCGATGCCCGTTCTGTCATAATTACGAGCTGGCCTGCGGGAAGGCGGAAGCCGTGATGGACGATCAGGAACTTATGCAGTTTCTTGGAAAGAGGACAGGCCTGCTCGACGGAGTCGCCTTTACCGGCGGAGAACCGCTTCTTGCCGCAGGTCTTCCGGACCTGATCCGGGCGGTCAGGGAGAAGGGCTTCAGGATCAAACTGGATACCAACGGCTACCATCCGGAAAAACTGCGCCGGATGCTGGAAGAGGGTCTTGTCGATTACGTGGCCATGGACATCAAGAACAGTCCGGGCAAGTACGCCCTGACATGCGGGATCCGGGACGCCGGCCGTCTGGACATCTCCCGGATCACAGAGAGCATCCGTCTTCTGATGAGCAGCCCGACGGATTATGAATTCCGGACCACAGTGGTCCGGGAACTGCATGAGGCAGCGGATTTTGAGGAGATCGGGCAGATGATCAGCGGGGCAAAGCGCTATTTTCTGCAGTGCTTTACCGACCGGGATACGGTGCCCTATAAGAACATGACGGCTCCGGAGCCGGAACAGATGGAGCGCTTTGCAGGGATCGCCCGCAGGTATGTGCCCGATACACAGCTGCGCGGGATGTAGGGGACGTTCCGTTCTCCCCATCTGGGGTTACACAAACATGTACAAGGTGATTTGCGGGGAATCCACAAGATATTGTCACTTTATTCCAAATCGAACACAAGATATTGACAGTCATCCCTCCCGGTGATACATTTACGTTATGCGTTTGAACTGGCCTGAAAGGAAGGAAAAAGCCGGAAAACGCTTTCTGTGAATAGATTATTTGGAGGGAGTTTTTTATGTATCAGGTAGTCAAAAGGGATGGAAAGGTTGCTGAATTTGACATCAGCAAGATCAGTGAAGCGATTACAAAAGCATTTGTGGCGTTGGGAAAACAGTATCATCCCAGCGTCATTGATTTGATTTCCCTGCACATCACATCAGATTTCGAAGGAAAGATCAAGGATGGAAAGATCTCTGTGGAAGAGATCCAGGACAGCGCGGAGAAGGTGCTGTCGGAATCCGGCTATGCCGACGTGGCCAAGGCCTATATCCTGTACCGCCGTCAGAGAGAGAAGGTCCGCAACATCAACGCAACCCTCCTGAATTATAAAGACCTTGTCAACAACTATCTGAAGATCAACGACTGGCGCGTCAAGGAAAATTCGACCGTGACCTATTCGGTGGGCGGCCTGATCCTGTCAAACTCCGGCGCGATCACGGCCAACTACTGGCTCAGCGAGGTCTATGACGACGAGATCGCCAATGCCCACAGGAACGCGGAGATCCATCTGCATGACCTGTCCATGCTGACCGGCTACTGTGCGGGCTGGAGCCTGAAACAGCTGATCCAGGAAGGACTGGGCGGTGTTCCCGGAAAGATCACATCCTCTCCGGCAAATCATCTGTCCACGCTGTGCAACCAGA
>JAGCAV010000244.1 GCA_017652545.1 Lachnospiraceae bacterium | reverse complement strand
TTCCAACAACTTTGACCTTTATGAAAACAGCCAGGGCATCATGTGGATCCTCAGCGGCAACGGGATCCATGTCCTCCGGACGGATGCGCTGCTGGAGAACAATGAGATCAGGCCGGTTCACTACGGCATCGCCAACGGTCTTCCCTGCACCGCTACCAGCAATTCCTACAGCGAACTGGCTGAGGACGGCAGTCTGTACATCTCCGGGGCGTCCGGTGTGGTCAAAGTCAATATCGAAGAGCCGATGGAGAACATCAGTGAGCTCAGGCAGGCTGTTCCGTATATTGACGCAGACGGCGTGCGTCTTTTCCCCGATGAAACAGGCGCCTTCGCGGTCCCCTCGAACGTGCGGAAACTGACCATCTACGGTTTTGTGTTCAATTATTCACTGACCGATCCCAGGGTGTCATACTTCCTGGACGGGTTCGACCTGGAGAAGACGACAGTCAATCGCAGCAATCTTGAACCGGTGACCTATACCAACCTGCCCGGCGAAACGTACCGGTTCATAATGGAGCTGGAAGATTCCACCGGTCAGACCAGCAAAACGCTCTCTGTCCCCATCATCAAGGCCCAGGCCCTGTATGAAATGACATGGTTCTACATACTGATCGGCACAGCGGCTGTGCTGGCAACGGTCGTGCTGGCCCGGCTGTATACCCGCAGGAAAATGCTTGCTCTCGAGAACAGGCACCGGGAGGAAGCTAACCGCGACCGCATCGTCAACGAACTGAAAATGGCCGCGCAGATACAGGAAAGCATGCTGCCTCACACCTTCCCGCCGTTTCCTGACCGGCGTGAATTTGATCTCTTCGCTGTCATGAACCCGGCCCGCGAGGTCGGCGGTGACTTCTATGATTTTTTCCTGATCGATGACGATCATCTTTGCCTGGTCATCGCTGACGTCAGCGGAAAAGGCATACCGGCAGCGCTGTTCATGATGGTCTCCAAGGTCATTCTCGAAAGCTTCGCGACCATGGGCGCGTCTGCCGCGGACATTCTGCGCAAGATGAACGAGGCCGTCTGTTCAAACAACCAGGCGGAAATGTTCGTCACGGTATGGCTGGGGATTCTGGAGATTCATTCCGGAAAGCTCACGAGCGCCAACGCCGGCCATGAGTATCCGGCCATCCGGCGTTCAGGCGGCTGCTTCGAACTGGAAAAGACAAAGCACAGCCTTGTCATCGGAGGAATGGAGGGCATACAGTACAGAGAATTCGAGACGCAGCTTCAGCCCGGGGACACGCTCTTTGTCTATACCGACGGTGTGCCGGAAGCAACCGATGCCGAAAACAATATGTTCGGAACAGACCGGATGATCAGTGCCCTGAACAAGGATCCGGATGCCGGCCCCCGGCAGCTGCTGGAAAATGTGTATGAGGATGTGAATCTGTTTACCGGAAACGCGGAACAGTTTGATGATCTGACGATGCTCTGCCTGGAATACCACGGTGCGTGAGGATTAAGGTCACAGGTCCTCGCCCGGGGTCTTCATGGCCAGCTCTGTGAGCTCCTCCTCGGAGATATCTTCCGTCTCCGAGAGCATCTCATCGACCAGTGCCGCGGCTCTTTCGGCATCAGCCCTGTTGACATAGACGTCCACCCCGAACGGGCTCCCGAAGCCCAGTACGCGCAGATACTCCCCGGAATCTTCCCTGTCCATCAGCAGAACGGGAATGCCTTCCTTCTCAAGAAGCTCTCTGATCAGATCCGCCTCCAGTCTGGAGGCGGCATTATGAATCATGGCGATCTGCGAATCTTCAATATTTCCTCTCCGGAACATACGCGTTGTCCTCCTGTTCTTTTTTGCATGCTTTCACAGCACCTTCAGGGGCTGCCACTTCAGATAATCTCCGGATACCAGATGATAGGCGATACCATGATACATGCCGTGAATGCTGTCGCCAAAGCGGCGCTCCCCATGGCAGTGCGCGTAGATGACCTGCTCCGCGCCGTATTCCTCCGCCATATCGGTAAATCCGCTGTGTTCCTCCAGAATGTTCGTGGGCGGATAATGCAGGAACATGATGAACTTCCGGTATCCGTCCGCCTTCGCCAGTTCAAAGGACTTCCTCAGGCGCTGCAGTTCCCGCCCCACCAGTTTCCGTGCGTGTGCCTCTTCTTCCTCATCCCAGCCCATGATCCGTCCCCTGTGGTCGAGATAAAACGGACCTTCAAAGGTAAAACCCTTCGTGCCGACGAGCGCATAATCCTGCCAGGCTTCATAGCTGTCCTGCAGAAAGGTCAGCGCGGGACGGTAAAGCTCATTCAGATGCCCGGTTTTCTTTGCGTCCCAGAACATGTCGTGGTTGCCCCTGGTCAGGATCTTCCGTCCGGGCAGTTCGCGGATATACTGCAGATCCGCCTCACACTCATCCAGGTTCCTGCCCCAGCTGTGGTCACCGACAAGGACAAGCGTATCTTCATCCGTCATGACCTTCCTGCAGTTCTTCAGGAACTTCTCTTCGTGATTTTTCCACACACGCTCCCGCAGCTGGTTCGGCGCTTTCAGTTCAGATGTAAAATGCAGATGCAGATCTCCGATCGCATATAAACTCATATCAGCCTCCCGGG
>JAGCAV010000243.1 GCA_017652545.1 Lachnospiraceae bacterium | reverse complement strand
GACCCGCCCCGATCATCAAACAGATGATCAAGCTTCATCAGTACTGCATCATGTGCGCGCCGACCAACAGCCAGTATGCGGCAGTGGTGGCGCTCAGGGACTGCGACGAGGAAGTGGCGAAGATGCGGGAAGCCTATAACCAGCGCCGGCGCTTCCTGATGTATGCCTTCAGGCAGATGGGGCTGCCGTGCTTTGAACCCTTCGGAGCCTTCTATGTATTCCCCTGTATCAAGGAGTTCGGCATGACAAGCGAGGCCTTCGCCACAAAGCTGCTGGAACAGGAGAAAGTGGCTGTTGTGCCGGGCAATGCTTTCGGAGACAGCGGAGAGGGATATATCCGCATCTCCTATGCATATTCCATCGATGACCTGAAGAAAGCTGTCAGAAGGATCTCATCCTTCATCAGCCGGCTGAGGGGATAAGGAAGAGGCAGCTGTACGGGAACAGACTATGAATGTACGATCACTCCCACCTGAATATCTGGAAAGGATGAAAACGCTGCTGGAAGATGAGTACGACGAATTCCTCCGCAGTTATGACCTGCCCCGGTATCATGGCCTCAGGGTCAACACCCTGAAGATCACGCCGGAAGCGTTTGCGCAGATCAGTCCTTTTGAGATGGAAAAGATTCCGTGGATCAGGGACGGATATTATATCAGACAGGAGGATGGCGCCGGCCGCCATCCTTTTTACTATGCAGGTCTTTATTACCTGCAGGAGCCCAGTGCCATGACGCCTGCGCAGATCCTGGATGTGCAGCCGGGAGACAGAGTGCTGGACCTCTGCGCCGCTCCGGGAGGAAAAGCCACCGCGCTCGGCGCGAAGCTTGCGGGGAAGGGCCTGCTGATGGCAAATGACATCAGTGCATCGCGCTGCCGGGCACTTTTGAAAAATGTGGAGGTCTTCGGGATCCCGAACGCAGTCATTACCAATGAAGTGCCCGCCAGGCTTGGCGAACGGTTTCCGGGATATTTTGACAAAGTGCTGGTGGATGCCCCCTGTTCCGGAGAGGGAATGTTCCGGAAGGATGAGGCGGTCGCCCGTGCGTGGTACCCCGAAAAGAACGGGGAATGCGCCAGGATCCAGAAGGACATCATTGTCCGCGCGGCGGATATGCTCAGGGAGGGAGGATGCCTTCTGTATTCGACCTGTACGTTTTCCCCAGCGGAGAACGAGGAGGTCATTGCCCATCTTCTGAACGCAAGGCCCGAAATGCGGCTCATTCCTGCCGCGGCGTATGAAGGCTTTTCGGCAGGAATCGAAACGTCTGCGCTCAGTCCCGAGGACGCGTCCCTGTGTGTACGGATCTGGCCGCATAAGATGAACGGAGAAGGACATTTCCTGGCACTGATGCGTAAAGAGAGCGGCTGTATGGGAGACAGCTCCGGAAGCATTACCGGAAGCATGGGAGACAGCCCCGGAGGCAGTACCGGAAACATCCCCGGAAGCATCCCCGGAAACGGCAGGGATAAGAAACGGCGCCTTCAAAAGAACGGCAGGACAGGCCATGAACAGAATGAGCCGGCTCTCCTGGAGGATTTCTGCACGGGGATGGGAATGACGATCCCGGGCTGGAACCGGGAGCGTCTGTACAGAAGAAACGATCAGCTTTATCTGGCCGCGGTTCGCGATGAAGAGCTCGCGGGCGTCACATATGTACGCAACGGGCTTCTTCTGGGAGAATGCAAAAAAGGCCGGTTTGAACCTTCCCAGGCACTGGCCATGGCACTGAACGCGATGGACCCGCGGCACATGATCGACCTGAAACCGGAGGATGACAGACTGATCAGATATCTGAGGGGAGAAAGCCTTAACCTGCCTGCCGAAGAAGCGGCGGAAGGAGGCTGGAAGCTCATCACTGTCTGCGGTTTTGCCCTGGGATGGGGAAAACTGACGGGAAATATCCTGAAGAACAGGTACCTGGCCGGATGGCGGGCTAAATCATGAAAAAACCGGTTGCCGGGGAGCAGTGATTTGTGTACTATTGAGGTGCCGGCCTGCGCCGGCACTTTAGGTTGAAAGGTATGGACGGGATTATGGGAGAAAGCAGACAGGAACTGGTGACGCTGGTCACAAAAGTGAAGGAACATGCGCATATACAGCCGGACAGGGATGCGCTGATCTTTAAAAAGGAAACACTGACTTACAGGGAGCTGGATGAGAGAATCGCCGCTGCAGGAGAACTGCTGGCGGGGATGGGAATCAAAAAGGGTGACCGGGTGCTGTTTACGGCGCTTT
>JAGCAV010000242.1 GCA_017652545.1 Lachnospiraceae bacterium | reverse complement strand
GTTAAGATGGACATACCCGCCGAAGACCCGGCTCCCTTTTTCAAGGCAGAGCCTGGCCAGCTGGGTTCCCAGGCCGCTGGACACGCCAGCGATCAGCACTTTCTCCATAATCATGAACCTCTGTTCCGTAAGGCCTGACACGCAGACCTTACTCTTCTTCCTGTTTCAGCCATTCATCCAGCACGATGGCATTTCCCTCAGACCAGTCAAGTGATATGGCGGGCTTTTCAAGTCCGGCAGCCACACGCCCCATCTGCTCGACCTGAAGTACATAATTGTCGCTGCAGTCAATGATGAACTTCTCAGTGCTGCTTTCAGGCGGACGGCCGATCGTCAGGAACATTTCCTTCTCCGCCCCTCTGTCAAAAATGGACGGTATGTCGATCTGCCCTTTTTCTCCCAGGATCAGGTTTCGGGTACACCAGTTGGACTGAAATGAAAAATAGGTGCATGCCTTCGCCCCCGAAGGGAATTCCATCATGGACAGGACCGTTTCATCCACCTTGGAATCTTTGCCCATCTCTTTGAACGTCACGATCCTTTCCGGCTCCTCCCCTGTGACTTCCCTGAAAAAGGAAACCGGGTAACAGCCAAGGTCATAGGCCGCGCCGCCGCCCAGAGGGCCGATCAGCCTGACATTTGTCAGATCATCGAGCCAGAAGGAAAAGTTTGCCTCCATATACCGGATCTTTCCGATCGTGCCGGAAGAAACGATCTCCCTGATCTTTTTCATCATCGGGCCGTGGAGATACGCGAAAGCTTCCATGACAGGAACACCGTACTTCTCGGAAGCTTCCCTGATCATGATGACTTCGCTCCGGTTCATCGCAAGCGGTTTCTCGCAAAGAACCGGCTTTCCTGCTTCACATGCCTTTATGACCCAGCGGGCATGTTCCGAATTGGGAACAGGAATATAAACAGCATCCACATCCGGGTCACTGAGAAGTTCCTCATAACTGCTGTAGCCCACCTCGGGGTGGAACAGCTCTGAAAATTCGGCGAGTTTTGCGCCTTTCCTGCTGGCAATCGCGTACAGCTTCGCGTTTCCGGCTCTGAGAATCGCGGGAATCATCGCTTTCCTGGCAATACCGGCACAGCCCAGAACACCCCAGCGGATCCTTCTTTCTTCCATATGTCACCTCAATATCTTCATCTGACACCGTTGTCAGCGTTATTCAAGAAGGGCTTCCTCCCTGACTGCATCATATTCAAACCAGTCAAAATATGCCCACTTGCTCTTCGAGATCGTATCCTGGGCAAACATGCCGATATATGTCCCCGTAAATCTGCCGTATCTTCCTCCTTCATCGGAAAGGTTGAGCATCGACAGCTCCGGACCGATCTTTTCGTACGTCTCCCCGTCCAGGCTGCAGAAGAACTGAAGCGTCTTGTGGTCTATGGAGGCGCGCAGCCATACGGGCCTGCCGGCAGGTACTTTCACACAGGCTTCCAGATCCAGCATCTGCCTGTCTTTCTGGCCTCCCACCATCAGAACTTCTTCTCCTGATTCCTCATCCAGTGTCTTAAAGAGCGTATAATGATCCGAAAGGTCATAAAAGACTGTCAGACCAGCCCTGTGATGATAGCTTTCAGGCTGATATTCCAGACATGTCCCTGACTGCACACGAAAAGCAGTCAGCTTTCTTGCGATCAGTGAGGGATAAAAATTACTGGTCAGAGATTCTCTGCCCTTAAGTGCAAGGAATCCGTCTCTTCTGCTTAAGGATACCCAATCCTCAGTCAGCTCATTCCTCACGGACTGAAATTCGAGGGGCATGTCCTTTTCATTGAAATCCCGGCGTACAGGCTCACACGCCCATGGATGCACCGGAAGATCCGGCCCCGGGACAACGCTTTTTGCCAGGTTCGTCCCGTCATCCATCACCAGCCTGTCGTCCCTGGTCCAGCGCATCTTCTGTATGGATGTCTCCCTGCCGAGTGTGCAGTGCAGTTCCGGCAGAAGCGGTCTCGCGCACAGGTGCGTGACATACCACTCGCCTCCGGTCGTCTCGACCAGTGAGCCGTGACCCGATTTCTGAAGGACCGAATCAGGATTGTATTTATCATACATGATGAACGAAGTTCCGTTCTCGGACGCATTAAAGGGCTCGGGCTGGCTTGTAATGATCGGATTTCCCTCGTAGCACTCATACGGTCCGGCAATGTTTCTGGACCGGAGCATGACGACACAGTGACCGTATCCGGTACCGCCTTCCGCGACCATCAGGAAATACCAGCCGTTCCTCTTGTACAGATGCGGGCCTTCCACGAACCGACGCTGCGTTCCTCCGGTGCAGATCGGAATCGGTTTTCCGATCATTTTCTTCTCCTTCGGATCATATTCCTGAAGAATGATCGGTCTCTTATCTATTTTTTCCGTCCTGAAATCCCTGTCTTTTCCGACGATCCACTTTCTCCCGTCAGTGTCGTGAAAAAGCGAATAGTCAAAACCGTTGGAACAGATATACACCGGATCGCTCCAGGGTCCGTGAATATCCGGGCTGGTCACGAGATAGTTGTCCACATCAAAATACCAGTTATTCTTGCTGTGAACGATGGAATACAGAAGGTAGAACAGGCCTTCTTCCTCACAATAGCTCAGACACGGAGCCCAGACACCGGCAGAGGGCTTTACCCCTGTCAGGTCGAGCAGCTTTTTTGTTTTCAGGCCGTAATCTTCAAGTTTCCAGTTCTTCAGGTCTTTTGAATGATATATGGGAACACCCGGAAACCATTCAAAACTCGATGTCGCCACATAATAGTCTTCTCCGGCTCTGACAATGGACGGATCTCCAGCAAAGCCCGGAATGATCGGATTCTGTATCATAAGCATTTCCACCGCCTCTCCAGACACTTCAGTCATTACACAGCAGTTCGATCATCATGCCAAGCTGATCGAGTGTATCCACATAAATGTATTTTCCACCGTTATACAGTCCTGTCTGGATGATGCCGATCCCTGCTTTTTCCAGCTTTCCCAGGATCTCTTCCGGATCATCCACCTCAAATCCCACATGATGAATGCCCTGCCCGCAGCTGTCCAGGAATTCCCGCCATGTGCTCGGGTGATCATCAGGCTGAAGGATCTCAACGCGAAGATCCCCGACATTGAAAAATGTCTGCCAGGCCCTGGCAGGGGTAGGCCTGCCCATATACATGACTTTTGCGGATTCCGGTTCCCCTGTCTGCTTCAGCTTTGCAACGGGCGTTCCGGTAAACATTTCATATCCGTGAATGGCCTTCTGAATATCATCGACGATCACACATGCGTGAACAAACCTGCCCCGGAACCCGATCTGTTCCTGCCAGGATAATGCCTGGCTTATCGTTTTATCTGTCAGACTCATAATCTTATCTTCTCTTTCATACCAACTGCGGTCATCTCCGGCTTTTTGTGCCTCATGACCTGTTCCTGTTCCTAAAGCCTGTACATCATCGCAGGAATCTTTGTTCCGGTGGTGCATTCCACTGTGATCCCGTCATGGCATGCTTTCTCGACAGCCAGGAGTACATCCAGCACATGAAGCGCAAGTTCACCGCTTGCGCAGATTTCCGTGCCATGCTCGATCGCGTCGCACATCTGGGCCAGGCCAAGCCCCCTGACATTTCCGGCATATTCATTGACCAGAGAAAGTGCCCTGAATGAGAGATCGTTTCTCCCACGTATCATCGGAGAGCCTTCCAGCGTATTCGGGTCGGGTCCGATCAGCGTTCCTTCCGTTCCGTAGATCTCAATTCTCGGAATACTGTTCGTCCACAGGTCAAAGGAAAGAAGCAAAGACACCACAGCCCCGTTCTCAAACTCCAGGACAGCCTGATAATGGGTATCCACATCCACCGGTATCTGCGTACCGTTCAGCGGACACGGGGCGGTTATCGTCCGGGTTTCGAAAGTACGCCGGCTCATTCCTGCCACGCGCCTGACACTGCCGAAGGCCCCGACCAGGGCAGTCACATAATACGGGCCCATATCCAGGACCGGACCGCCGCCCGGCTGGTAGTAGAACGCAGGATTGGTATGCCAGCGTTCATGACCTCTGGAGCTCCAGCCGGCTGTCGCCGCGACCGGATCGCCGATCAGCCCGTCACGCAGCGCGCTGTACAGCGTCTGTACGCCCCCTCCGAGGAACATGTCCGGCGCGCAGCCGATCTTCATGCCCGTCTTCGCAGACAGGTCGATCATCTTTTTTCCCTCTTCCACTGAAAGCGCCAGCGGCTTTTCGCTGTATACATGTTTCCCGTGGCTGAGGGCATCACACGAAACGGCAGCATGCTGCTGCGGATTGGTCAGGTTCAGGATCAGATCAATATCCTTCGCCTCCATGATCTCATCATACGAAACGGCACGGATCGCAAATGCCTTTGCCCTTTCCTGCGCTTTTTCTTCAAAAGCGTCCGTGCACGCTGCCACGTGGATCCAGGGATATCTGTCCCTCAGGTTTTCAAGATAGGTGGCGCTGATCACTCCGCAGCCGACAATACCGACGTTCATTCTTATTCTCCTCTTTCCTTCAGCTCGAGCATGATCCCGAGTGTTGCGGCTGTATCAAAATATGCGTACCGTTCAGGTCCCTTTTCCTCTTCGAAGATCTTTTTATATCCCTGTCCCTCCATCAGATCGATCTGTTTCCGGAAGCCGTTGATATAAAAAGAAAGGAAGCAGACACTGGTCCCGTACTTATTCAGGTGATCCAGCCAGGGACTCGGTGTGTCATCGTCAGGTTCCAGCAGTTCGAGATAAACAGGGGTCAGATTGACATGTGTTGCTTTCAGTCTGATCCTGCGCCTCACACCGTTGTACTCCTGATATGCATTCTCCGGGATGACGCGGTTTGGATCAGGATAACGCACGGGCGGCACTTCCACATCAAAAAGCTGTGCATACCTGCGTGCCGTTTCCTCAATATCGCTGCAGACAATGCCAAGCTTGATCACTTCACTGCTGCCGAGTTTCTCCGTATCTTTATTGCTGCCGGTCCTCTCCATCAGATCTCCTCCCCGAAGCGTCTCATGGCTTCAAACTGCGGGGATGTCTCGCCAAGCTGCATGATCTCAATTCGTACGCCGTCCGGATCGCGGATCCAGGCCTGCCAGTTGCCGTCACAGCCCTGCTTGATCGGTTTTTCCATCTCATAGCCGGCATTCTCGATCCTTGCGACCGCTTCCTGAATATCATCGACCGCAAAGCAGAGATGATTATAGGCACGGTCCTTTTCATCCCAGCTGTATGGATTCTCTCCGCCGTAAAACAGTTCGATGAACTGCCCTTTCCCGATGTACAGATAAACAATCCAGGGCTCACCCGTCTCCGGTCTGGCCAGATCAAATGCCTTCTTCATACCGAAACCCTCCGTATAGAAACGGATCGATTTCTCCATGTCACTGACTGTAATCGCCATATGTCCGATATTCATTTCTTCCTCCTTCTATCAATGTCAACAGATCATGTCCCTGCATAACCGGGATGGAATCAATATGGCATTGGTTCCCCTCTGTAATTAATAAACGGAATATCCATCTTCGGATCCGTTTTTCCCTCCATGATATCTATAATGCCGGCTGCCGCCTCCTCCGGTTCGATCTGCGCATTTTCCTTTCCCATCTCCGTATTCATCCTGCCCGGATGGATCATGAAAATGCGGACATTCTGATGTTCATCCGACATGGCAAGATAATTGCGGATCTTCTGGGTATACATGTTCGCTCCGTGTTTGGAAACGCCGTATGCCAGATATGTATACAGGCCGGTCTTTAAATGGCCTGCCTCTGATGTGATGTTCAGTATACAGGGCGCAGCTGATGTGTAAACAAGGGGCATAAAATACTTGAGCACGATCGCAGGCCCGACTGTATTGACTTCCAGTGTTCTGCGCAGCATCGGAATGTCCAGATTGACAATCGGATCAGACAGATCATATTTTGTCTCCAGCAGGACCCCGGCATTATTGATCACACAGTCCAGATAAGGCGTTTCTTCAGCCTTTCCCGTCTGACAGGATATATATTCATCCCTCGCCTGTCTGACTGAGTCCTCAGATGTGACATCCATGGGAAGGATATGCAGTCTTCCCTGTGCCTTTTCTTCCAGGGTCTTCAATGCCTCATCATGGCTGCCCTGTCTGCAGCATGCCCAAACTTCGTGGCCGTGTTCCAGACAAAGGTCTGTCAGGCAAAGACCCAGTCCCCTGTTTGCTCCTGTAATCAGTACACGCATGATGACACCCCGCTGCTTTGGCCATCGGCCGGAATCATTTGTTGATCTTACTTCTTTATCCTTATCCTTTCACGGCACCCTCGCTCAGTCCGGATACAATGTACTTCTGTGCGTACGAAAACACGATAATAGCCGGAATGCTCATCAGGATGGACGCCGCCATCATCTGTCCCCATTTTATGCCAGTTTCATCAATATAGAAGGCAAGGCCGACAGACAGTGTCCTGCTCGTCTCGTCCTTTGCGAACAGCAGGGGGAACATGAATTCGTTCCATGCAGTAATGAACGCGAACATGGCAACGGCAGCCAGTGCCGGCGCGACCATCGGCGTCACGATATACAGGAGAGACCTGATCGGACCGCATCCGTCTATAAAGGCTGATTCCTCCACCTCGATCGGGATGGCGTCAATATATCCTTTCAGCAGCCAGATCGTGAGCGGCATGCCGACAACGAGGTACACAATGACCAGACCCGGGATCGTGTTGATCAGTTTAGCCCGGGCAAGGATCATATAAAAGGGGATCAGCAGACAGACACGCGGCAGGATCCTTATGAAAAGGACCGATGCCAGCAGAGATGTCTTTCCCGGGAACCTGTATCTTGAAAACCCGTATGCCGCCAGAAGGGAGACCACCATGGATACCGCCGTCGAGGAAAGCGCAACGACCAGCGAATTCCGGAAATAATGCATCATGCTCCTGTCATGGAACACGGAAATATAGTTGTACCATGTAAGTTTCTTCGGGAACAGGGTCGGTGCCAGTGAATACACTTCCGCCTCATTCTTAAGGGAAGTCGACAGACCCCACAGGAAAGGCGCTAGCGCGAACACCGCGATGATGATGCAAAGGACGTAGATCACGATCAGAAGAATATTTCTCTTTTTCTTGTTCCTTGTATTCATACGCATTCACCTACTCAGTCCTTCTCTTCTGTGACGGTGCATACAGAAGGAAACCAATCAGCACAACGATCAGCAGGATCAGCCCCAGCGCTGAAGCGCCGCCGAAATTATAGTTCTGGAACGCCGTCCTGTAGATATTCAGTCCGATCGTTTCAGTTGCTATACCGGGCCCTCCTCCTGTCATGGTGAAGATCAAATCAAAGCTGTTAAATCCGCTTATGATCTCCAGAAGCGTCAGGATCATGATAAAGCTTCTAAGCTGAGGGATCGTCACATGAAGGAAAACCTGAACACTGTTTGCCCCATCTATTTTTGCCGCCTCCGTATATTCCTTCGGGATACCCTGCATACCGGCAACAAGCATCAGCATAATATAGGGGAAGCCCATCCATACATAGGCCATGATCACGGCCATGAGGGCGGTTCTCGGGTTTCCGAGCCAGTTTGTTGCCGCTCCGGGAGCGATCCTGGTGAGCACATAGTTCAGGATTCCGCTGTCTGCATTGTAGATCCATCTCCACAGATTTGCCGCGACGATCGAGGGCATGGTCCATGGAATAAGTGTAATGATCCGGAATAACGTCCGTCCCCTGAACTCATTCTGCATGATCAGGGCTCCGACAAATCCCAGAATAAAGCGGAACAGGAGGGAAATAAATGTCCATTTAAGCGTGTTCCACACGATCTTGGGCAGCTGTGATCCGGAAAGTACCTTTCTGAAATTGTCAAATCCGACGAGGGTCAGATCAAACTTCGGAAGCGCTACCTTGCAGAAGGAATAGACCACCACAAGGATCAGGGGATACGCGATCATACACAGCATGGCCAGAACACTGGGCGTGACAAACAGGAATCCTGTGGCCCAGGCTCGCTTCTGTCTTACGGAGACCGGTTTTTTTGTTTTTCCGTTCTTCATGCTTTTCTCCTGGTTTATCAAAACCAACCGGTAACAAACGGCCGGGCCTGCGCATATTCAATGCCGCAGCCCGGCCTTTGCATTCATCGTCACTTACGTTTTACGATGATCAGCCTGCCAGAACCTCATTGATCCTGGTCTCCATGTTTGCTGCCGCCTCAGCAGGCGTGCAGGTCTTGCCAAGAGCATTCTGCAGTTCTTCGACAACGACCAGCTGGATCTGTGTCCAGAAAGGTGTCTGAGGCGCATTCTTTGAGAATTCTGCCTGATCCTTGTAGATGTTGTACAGAGGATCTCCCCACTTGCCAAGATCCTGTCCGGCAAGAACGGCGGGAAGCACCGTGTTGTTCTTTGAGATCACATCGGGCTGCAGGAACCATTTGATGAAGGTCTGCGCGCCGTCTGTATTCTCGCAGGAAACCGGAATGGATACGGACCAGCCGGCTGCTCTCGCATAGCCCGGATGAAGGGTAACGCCCCACTCAAATCCGTTCTCGGCGGCATAGTCGTCGATCTTTACGATATTGCTGTCGCCCATCGGGATCATGGCGATCTCTCCGCTCATGGCCAGCGGGAAAAGATCAGCGGTGATCGCGTAGTTGATGCAGCCTTCCGGAACAACGCCATCATAGTACATGCCGACCCAGTCCTCGATGCCCTTGATCGCTTCCGGTGTGTTCAGTGCGCATGCGGACATATCTTCTGTCAGGAAGTCTCCGCCTTCACCCCAGAGGAAGGGAACAAAGGAGGTCATGACATTGGCAAAGTCATTCTTGGATGCAGCAATTCCGTATCCGTATTTGCCGTTCTGCGTCATGGCAGCTGCCAGATCAAGG
>JAGCAV010000241.1 GCA_017652545.1 Lachnospiraceae bacterium | reverse complement strand
TCTGCTACATCTGTTTGCATTTTATATAGCCTTATATTATATGTAAGTCTATCTAATGTCAATATGTGTCTTTCCGTATAAATCAGTTGTGTACGGCAGAAAGATCTTGCATGCAGACCGGGATTTTAGGCAATGGGGGCGGGCCGGTGATTTCCTCACGGGTCAGAACATTTTCTTACGCGCGAACTCACGGAGGCGCAGCCACGCTTTCTCAGACGGAAGACAGCTACACCTGCGTGGAGCGCACCGCCACGCAATTCATATACCAGGGCGACACTGACCCTACAAGGAAACACACGCCCGCCCCCTGCCGCAGCTCCAGCTTTCAAAATAGCATGCAAGGATCTTTCCTGCCTGATTCCTGACTTACCAGATTTATCTGCTTATTACCCCCTGTTTGTTTACGGCTTGCTATTCCAAGATATGTTCGTATAACCTGAGGCAGCAGAGCGGGTGTGAATTCGTGAGCGAGAACATGCGCAGTAACCGAAGAGTGGACGCCGTTCGAGCGTCGAATATCACACCCGCTCTGCATCCACCATTTTTCGAAACCCATGCCATCCGGGAATCCAACCAAAACGAACAAAAAGGACTTCCGGACTGCATATAGTCCGAAAGCCCTTCATCTGATATCTGAATGATAAAATTCCCGCAGACCAGTCCTCTCTGGTCTGCCCTGCGCTTACCCCAGCAGTGCCTTTGCCGTGTCCAGAAGCGCCGTTATGGATGCCGCATCTCCCAGTCCGCTGCTCACCAGCGAGGAAACGCTCTCAAGGATCGTTTTGATATCCCCCTGGTTTTCTGCCAGCATGGATGCAGCTGTATCAACAAGAGCTGCGACAGCGCCTCTGTTGGCTTCGAAATCCGATTTCACCAGCGTGCTGATGCTGTCAAACAGTGCGCCGAGCGGCGTCACATCACTGCTGCCGGTATCCTGCGCAGACTCATCGCCGCCGGTAACATCCTGCGTCCCAGCTTCTGCAGAACCCTCTGCGACATCATCCATGCCGTAATCCACAGTGTACTGTTCACAGTTCGAATAATCGGTGTTGACCAGCAGTATGCTGCCGTCTCCGGAAAGCTCAATGGAATCATACTGCGCCGGAAGGAGTTCGTTTCCGTGCCAGTCCATCAGACCGTAATTGTAGTCCTCATCCGTAAATCTGTACAGCAGACCGTTTCCGTAATAGAGAACCCTTGCATCACTGTGAGCCTTGTCCAGTACTGTCTCCACGCCATCGGCAGCGAGGATCCGCACATTCCCTTCCATATCGGTCAGGAGGGCGCTTGCGCCGTTCACTTCTACGTTGTCTTTCGCGTACTTCGCTTCCAGGGTCTCGTTTCCGTTCAGATCGCAGAAAGCAGCTTTCCCGTCACGCTCGCACGCCACATAGCCGGCTGCGACATACCCGTCATAGTCTTCTGCTCCGTAGTAATTTTTCCGGAGATTGTCATATTCTGCAGGTACAACCACCTTCCCTGTCAGGTCGATCAGGCCATACTTGTCGCCGGTCGTGACATAGGCATATCCGTCCTCCAGGATGTCATACACATACCTGAACGCAGGTGCCGCAAGAACATTTCCGTTAAGGTCCGCGATTCCCTGCTGTCCGTTCTCGGTGAAGATGACATATTCCTGAGCCTGTTCCACGTCATCGTAAATGGAGCGCAGATCCTGTGCGACCACCTGAAACGCACCGTCATAGAGCGTCACGGTTTCGTCCGCCCGGTTCTGGATCTTGATGTAATCCCCTTCCGCTTCGGCAGCCATAAAGTTTTCCCTCGGGAGGGAACCAGCCAGCACCGCGCTGTCCCCGGTCAGGTGATAGACATCCACCGTCTCGATCAGGTAATACTTGTCTTCGCTGGAAAACCAGCTCTCGTAGTCATAATTGTTTGCATCAGCAAGCACGAGCTTGATTCCCAGTGCCCAGCTGCCGTTCTCGATCCGGATATCTCCATATTCGCACGGAATGATCAGGTCGCCGGCCTGCGTGAGAACGCCGTAATTGTTGACATCCTCCGTCCTCACCCTGCATTTTATATATCCGTGTGCATATTCAAACCCTGTGTAATCCGCACCCGTCAGCGCGTTTCCGTCGGCATCCTCCATGCAGTATTCGCCGTAACCTCCGGCCATCATCAGGTTTGAACCGTCGATCCACTCAGTATCCGTAAAGCTCTTTCCGGTCGGCGTGATCGTGATGTCAGCCAGTGCCGCCGTGCTCATTGCCATTGCTGCAAACAAACAGATCACTGCAAGTCGTTTTTTCATATCATGCCTCTCTTCGCAATTACAGTTCGATCATATCAACTTCTACATTCCTGTGTTCGCCGTGGGGTGCCTGCCCTGCCTCCGGCTGCACAGCCGGACCTGTCTGACCGGCAGGTGTCTGCTGGGCAGCTGCGCCGGTGTCTGCACTGCCGGCCGCGGGCGCTGCCGGCTGAGCATTTGCATTGCCTGCTCCGCCGGGCTGCGTCCCGGTTGTCATATCTTCCTTCTGGTACTCGGGCAGTCTCCTGCGGGAGGAAGTCTGAGGCTGAACATCAAGCCCGCCGCCCGGAGTCCTGTACTGGATCTGGCCATTCCGGATCTGACCTGAGACCTGGCCCTGAGGCCCGTTCTGCTGCGCGTTCTGGCCTTTCACCTGTCCCTGCGGCGCACCCTGCTGATTCTGAGGGGGTCTTCCGCCTGCATTCGTCTGTCCCTGGAAAGGTGTGCCCCTGCCTGTCTGGCCGCCCTGCGTCGGAGTGCCTTTATCCTTTTTCCCCTTCTTCTTTTTTGTATTCTTCCCGTTCAGGCTTCTGTAATCATTCAGTTCCGCCTTAAGGTCTCTCTTTCTCAGGATCAGGTTGATCACGAGGAAGAGAAGCAGCACAGCAACTGCGATCAGGCCGTACATAATCTTCGTGTACAGACTGATGGTATCACGATAGGTGGCAATATCATTCTTGAGGCTGGTGATGGTATTCTCCGCCTCCTGAATGGTATTCTTGTCGACCCTGACAAACCGGCTGTCCTCTGTCTGCGGTTCTGTCTGAGGTACCGGCGCCTCTGTCTGGGGCGGTGCCTCTGTCGCAGGCTGTGTCTCCGGGGCAGCTGTCTCCGGCTCAGGGAGCGCTCCGCCGCCTGTGACATTCAGTGTATAGGTAAACCTGGCACCGCTCTGTGCCTGCACGGTAATGTAGACCGTGCCTGTACCGTCCTCGTTCAGGGTGGTTCCCGAAATCTCCGCGATCGTTGCGGAATCGCTGGAGGGAACCGGCGAAAGCGCCAGTTCCGTGGTCCCTGCGGGAACAGTGACATCATAGGTCCAGGTACTGTAGACAAAATCCGGTGATACTGTCACACCTTCCGTCGTGATACCAAGATCTGCCAGAGAGTTGTCATCCGACGCGGATACCGTGATTCCTGCCAGCACGGAAACCATCATGGCCAGCACTATCATCCAACTTACTTTCTTTACCAGCTGTCTCATCTTACCCTCTCTTTTCTTCATGAAGATTATCTTTTTGAAAACGTTGACCATTTACACGATCTTACTGCGCAGCGTTCAGCGCGGTTATGCAGTTACCTCATCTATTGCCTTCCCGATATCGCTCCGGCAGAACGCTTTTTCAAAGCTGACCTTTCTGACTGCCTCATAAGCCCGTGCCCTTGCGTTTTTCAGGTCTGTCCCCGTGGCTGTCACCCCGAGCACCCTTCCGCCGCTGGTTACGATCCTGCCATCCTTAAATGCCGTGCCGGCATGGAATACAT
Source organism: Lachnospiraceae bacterium (assembly GCA_017652545.1). The sequence continues at coordinate 37 of JAGCAV010000241.1, read as the reverse complement.
AGATCCCATCCTCTCCGCGAAGGCTCTCCAGACCGCT
>JAGCAV010000240.1 GCA_017652545.1 Lachnospiraceae bacterium | reverse complement strand
CTTCTGTATGATGTTGCCGCTCTCGAAATCAGCGCCTCTGGCAGACTGGGCTTTCATGATCTTATCCGTTTCCTCCATCAGAATCGGGATAAAACGAAGCGCGATGGACATCATCATGGCGATCTCATGGACCGGCACATGGATCTTCTTCAGAAATCCAAGGCCTTTCTCCATACCGTCCGTCAGGTTGTTCGGAGTTGTTGTCAGTGTCATGACGGAAGACCCCGCCACCAGATAGACCAGCCTCACAGCCATATGGACGGCCATCTTCAGACCTTCCCGTGTGATGGTCAGTTTCCAGATCCGCACCAGCACTTCACCGGGCGTCAGAAAAAGATTGAACGCTACGGTAAACAGCATCAGAATGAAGATCGCCTTCAGTCCTTTCAGAATCATTTTCAGCGGAACTTTGGAAAGAAATATGACGCTGAGCAGAAAAACGGTTGCCACGATATAGCCGGATACGGAACCGAAAGCAAACAGCGATATGATAAATAGGATGGTCCCGACCAGTTTGACCCGGGGATCCAGTTTATGGATCACCGAATCTGCCGGGAAATACTGTCCGATGGTAATATCTCTTAACATGCCTGAAGAATATTCTCCCTGTCCGGACCGGAAGATACGTCCGGGTAATCGTCCGTGATGTGATTCACGGGCCTGTAAACGGTGAGATTATAGCAAGCCGATATTCAAAAAGCAAGCCGCGCACTCAGATCAGTCCGGTCAGGAACACCGTTACGCAGCAGCATACGGCGGTAAAGAACAGATCCCCGTTGAACCAGGCTGCCAGAACACCCACGATGAGGGCTGCGAAGCCTGAAAGCGGTTTGTCTGTCGCCTGAATGATCGCCGGGAAGGTCATCACAGCCAGCGTCACATATGGCACATAGTGAAGAAAGGACCGGATAAAGCGGTTGGTGATATTCCTGCGCAGGAGGATCATCGGAATCATCCTGACACTGTAGATCACAACAAACATGATCAAAAGAGATGTCCATGTTCTCATTCCTTCACCTCCTCATCTGCCGGCCTGATCAGCGCGGCTCCGCCCGCGATCAGAATCGTCAGGATAATGACCCTGAAACCGGAAGAAATGCTCCGAAGAACGGGTGCCCACGAAAACAGCGCGCCTGCCGCCATGGAAACGATCACCACCAGCAGAATAAACCTGTTTTTCCTGGCAGCGGGGATAATGACGGCAAGGAACATGCCGTAAAGCGCTACTGACAGCGCGTTCACCACCATGTGCGGCAGGATGTTCCCCATCAGGGCTCCCAGTACGGTGCCTGCCGTCCATCCGGTGACCGAAATGGCCGTTGTTCCGTAGACAAACACCGGGACCAGATATCCCTCCTGCGCCATGCACACGCCGAAGATCTCATCCGTAATGCAATAGGAAAGAAGGAAGCGGTGAATCATCGGTGTCTTCTCGCTGACCTTCTGTGACAGCGCGGCGCCCATCAGAAAATACCGCAGATTGACGACGATCGTAGTTGTGATCATCTCCAGCACACCGGCCCCGGAAGCGATCAGCGTCACCGCCGCGAACTCGCCGGCCGACGCGACCATACCGACCGACATGGCGCCTGCCTGCAGGGCATTCATGCCTGCCGCCCTGGCTGTGATGCCCAGCGCGAACGATACCGCAAAATAACCCAGTGCAATGGGTATGCCCGTCTTTATCCCCTTCAGAAAACGGATCCTTGCTGATAAGCGATCCTGATTTGTCGTCTGCATGACTGTATCCTCTGACATCCTGTCTGACTGTACCTCTCCCATGCCCAAGGTCACATAACCCGGCATGTTAGGTTTGGAACCCTTGCATTATATCATGCCTGTTGTAAAATACCAGTAAGACTTAAGGAGGAAATGTGATTATGATCAAAAACCTCATCTTTGACGTCGGCAATGTCCTTCTTGGATTCAGGACCCTGGAGATGCTGCAAACTCATGGCATGTCCATGGACAGGATCGAGCAGATGATAAAAGGCGTCTTCAGCGATCCTCTCTGGGCCAGGCTGGATCTTGGCATTGACCCGTTCCCGGATGTGGTTGAACTGTTCTGTCGCAACCTGCCCGAACTGCGCAGCGACATTCACTGGCTTATACAAAACAGCGAGCAGATGAAGGTCGATCGTCCCGACGTCTGGGAGCGGGTTCATCTGCTCGGCAATAAAGGTTATCGATTGTATATCCTGTCAAACTATGCGGAACCTTTCTACAGCAGGCAATTTAGCAATGCGCCGTTCATGGCCTGGATGGACGGCGTCGTCATTTCCTATCAGGTCCACCTGATCAAGCCGGATCCGGCCATCTACAGGCACCTGCTTGAGACCTATGGCCTTGATCCGGCTGAGTGCCTGTTCTTTGATGATCTGCAGCCAAACATCGAGGCAGCAGACAGACTGGGGTTTGAAACCTTTCATGTGACCTCGAAGGAAGCTCTCATTCGAAAGCTTGACTGTCTTCTGAGCGAATGACGCATGGCACGCTGCAGTTCAGATCACTTACATCCTGCCGTAGAGTTTTGTCAGTCCCAGGATCCGCTGTTCAAGCTCCGCGGTCAGGTCTTCCTGCCTCATCCGCCACTGCCAGTTGGTTCCGAAAGTGGACGGCTGATTGATCCGAGCCGAGTTATCCAGGCCCAGATAGTCCTGCAGCGGGATCACACACAGGTCTGCCACACTTCCCTGTGCCATACGGATCATCTTGTCTACGATCTCCTGCGGGTCTTCTGTCATGACGCCAAGATACGCTCTGACCTGTGCCAGCTCCTCAGGCAGGATGCTGTCAAGCCAGCCTCTCACCGTCTCATTGTCATGGGTGCCGGTGTAGACGACGCAGTTATGTCCGTATGTATAAGGAAGGTATTCCGCGGCCCCCGTTGAATCCCTGGAATCAAAGGCAAATTCAAGCACCTTCATGTTGGGGAAGCCTGTATCCCGCACCAGTTTCCGTACAGTGTCCGTGACATACCCAAGGTCTTCGGCGATGATGTTCAGCTTTCCGAATGACTGTTCAAGCGCCAGGAAAAGATCCAGTCCGGGTCCCTTCTCCCAGTGCCCGTTTGCCGCAGTGCTGTCCGTAGCCGGAACAGCAAAGAATTCATCGAAACCGCGGAAATGGTCGATCCGGATGATATCGTAGAGTTCCAGACATTTTCCGATACGCCTTTTCCACCAGTCAAAACCGGTCGCTTTGTGGTGCGGCCAGTCGTAGAGCGGATTGCCCCAGAGCTGGCCGTCCGCCGAGAACCCGTCCGGCGGCACGCCTGCCACCATCCTGATCCTGCCCCGCTCATCCAGCATGAAAAGATCCCGGTGAGCCCAGAAATCAGCGCTGTCCGCCGATACATAGATCGGAATGTCACCGATGATCCTGATGCCCAGGCTGTTCACATATTCCCGGAGTTTTTTCCATTCACGGTCAAATTCAAACTGGACAAACCGGTAGAATGCCATCTCCTGCTGCAGCCGCTTCGCCGCCTCTGCCACAGCTGATTCCTCATACGCCGCAAGTGCCGGCTCCCACTGATCAAAGGGTTTTCCGCCGTGCTCTTCCTTCAGGGCCATGAACAGGCTGTAGTCATCCAGCCAGTATGCGTTCTTTTCACAAAAGGCACTGAATGCCGGATTCTTATCATACGCAGAGCGTGCGCATGCCTTCTTCAGCAATGTAATCTTTCCGGTATAGAGCAGCCCGTAATCAATACAGCGTTCCGTACCCGGCGCATTCAGCGCCTCACATTCTTCCTCTGTGAGAAGGCCGTCACTGATCAGCATCTCAAGACTGATAAAATAGGGGTTTCCGGCAAAGGTCGAAAAAGACTGGTAGGGAGAATCTCCATATCCCGTCGGTCCCAGCGGCAGGATCTGCCAGCACTGCTGGCCGGTTCTTTTCAGAAAATCCGCAAAGCCGTATGCTTCTTTTGAAAAGCACCCGATCCCGTATCTCCCGGGGAGGGAAAAGATCGGAAGTAAAATACCTGATTGTCTGTTCATGTTTGTCACCTTCTGTTGAGGGAAGCGCAGCAGGCGGCCGCATCATTCCGGATGCGGCCGCCTGGTAAACAGCATGGATACCGGTTGGGATCAACCTGATCCCAACATGATCTGATGGTCCGGCATGTCGCCCACAGTTTCTTACTTGACCGCGCCTTCTACCATACCGCTCATGATCTGCTTCTGTGCGAACAGGAAGATGATGATCATGGGTACGATCGCAAGCAGCGCTGCTGTCAGGATCAGATCCCACTGTTTGACATAGGAACCGACAAAAGCCTGTACTGCCACGGGAAGCGTCTTGACCTTACCGTTCTGTCCCAGCATCAGTGAAGGCAGAAGGTAGTCATTCCAGATCCACATGCCGTTCAGAATGGTCACGGTCGTAAGCACCGGCTTGAGAAGCGGGAAAATGATCCGGAAGAATGTTCCCTCCGGGGAGCAGCCGTCAATCGCCGCGGCCTCTTCCAGTTCATAGGGAATGCCCTTGATGAAACCGGTCAGAATGAACACGGTCATGGCGCCGCCGAAACCGCAATACGCAAACACGATGCCGGGAATGGACTGCAGCATGCTGATTCCGACAAACTTGCCTACATCACGGAAGGTGGAGATCAGCGGAAGCATGACCACCTGGAACGGAATGATCATGGATGCGATAAAGATCATGTAGATGGCAGTTGCCCATTTTTTCTTATTGTTGCGGCTGATGACCCATGCGGCCATACCTCCGAACACCATCAGGAGGACGAGGGAGATCACCGTAACAAGAACGGACGTCCCAAGCGCATACCAGAAATTGAAGTTGGAGTTGTAGACCACCTTCCCAAGGTTCTCGACAAACTGATGGAAAGAAGCTCCAATAATAGAAACCGGACTCGCAACGATGCTGTTCTGGTTTTTAAAGGAGTTCATGACAACCAGATAGAACGGGAAAAGGACATAGAGGGCGATCAGAATACCGACGATAAAGAGGATCCATCTTTTGGTCTTTGTCTCTTTACTCATTACATCTCCACCTCCCTCTTATTGGAAATACGAACCTGGATCAGCGATACGCAGGCAAGGATGATAAAGAACAGAACTGCCTTGGCCTGGCCCAGCGCATAGCTGTTCTTCGCAATGGCCGTATTGTAGATGTTCAATGCGAGCATCTGGGTACCGTTCGACAGATAATTGCCCATAAAGTTCGGTACTGAGCCTGCACCGTTCGTCAGAGCCATGTTGACATCAAACTGCTTGAATGCGGATGTCAGCGTCAGGAAGGTACAGATCGTCACCGTTGATGCGATCATGGGGATCTTGATGTTAAACAGCGTCTGGGACGGTGAAGCTCCGTCGATCGAAGCCGCTTCCAGCACGTCTCCGGGCACCTGTGTCAGACCGGTGATATAGATCAGCATGATATAGCCGGCATACTGCCAGATATACACGATGATGATGGCAAACATGGCCATTTTCGTCTGAGACAGCCATGAAATCTTGGTGATGGAGATCAGCACGTTGCTGAATACGAACTGCCAGATATAACCCAGAACGATACCGCCGATCAGGTTCGGCAGGAAATACGCTGTCCTGAAGAATCCGATGCCTTTCACCTTGGATGTGCAGAGCAGAGCCAGAAGGAACGCGATCACGTTGACCAGGACCATATTCAGCACAACGAAGATGAATGTGATCAGGATTGACCAGATAAAGGCCGGATCCTTGAACATGGATGTATAATTGGAAAGGCCGACGACCTGTGTAAACTTAATGCCGGTCCAGTCCGTAAATGAATACCCGATACCAAGAACAAGCGGTATGATCACTGTCACGCCAAATGTAAACAGCAGCGGAAACAGGAAGATAAAATAAACGATCTTTCTATGATGCTTCTTGCTCGGTATCAGATACAGGCCGAGGAAAAAGCAGATCATTCCGACGATCAGCATCTCCCCTCGAAGGAAGAACTTGTTCCCTGTGATATCAAGCACCAAAGCGGCTGCCATCAGCGCGATCCCACCGATCAGCAGAATGATCGAAAGGGCTTTGTTGCCCTGCTCGGTTGCTCCCATAATCTTATTGGTTCCTTTCCTTTGTTGGCAAAAACGGGCGGCGATTTTTTATCGCCGCCCGCGAATGTCATTTGTTTTTTTACCCGATGTGGGGCTTCGCCCCAAATCCATCCACTTCATGTGTCTTGTATGAACAAGTTCCCACCGACACATGAATCCATAATGTCTTGTACCTGGCTGAGAAATGCACCTCAAAAACGCTCTGCT
>JAGCAV010000239.1 GCA_017652545.1 Lachnospiraceae bacterium | reverse complement strand
ACGGTTCTGTGTCTCCTTTTTGCCTAAAAAGGAGACACAGAACCGTCCCCTGTCTCCGAACCGTCCCCTGTCTCCAACCGCCCTGTCTCCGAACCTTAAGGGTTGCGCAAACACAGTAGATTGTGATATATACAGATGGGGAGATTCTTAAGAAACAGGGTGACATTTTAAAGAAAGAGACGTTTGAAGTATGGTATACAACAATATTCTGGATGCGCTGGGACACACGCCTGTCATCAGGCTGAATCATATGGTGAAACCCGGCAGTGCTGAGGTGCTTGTCAAATTTGAAGGGATGAATGTAGGCGGGTCGATCAAGACCAGAACGGCTTACAATATGATCCGCCAGGCGGAGAAGGCCGGCAGGATCTCAAAAGATACGGTCATTGTGGAGCCGACCAGCGGCAATCAGGGGATCGGTCTGGCGCTGGTGGGCGCAGTCCGCGGATATAAGACGATTATTATCATGCCGGATTCGGTCAGCGAAGAGCGCCGCAAACTGGTCTGCCACTACGGGGCCGAGGTGATCCTGGTGCATGATGACGGGGATATCGGAAAATGCATCGCGAAGTGCCTGGAGATGGCGCTGCAGATGGAGAAGGATGATCCGAATGTATTCGTTCCCCAGCAGTTTGCGAATCCGGACAATACACAGACGCACCGCAATCATACGGCTCTGGAGCTGATGGAACAGGTCGCCGGACCGATCCATGGGTTCTGCTCCGGGATCGGTACGGGAGGAACGATTACCGGGATCGGTGAGACGCTGCGGAACCAGAACCCGGACATCGAGATCTGGGCAGTGGAGCCGGAGAATGCGGCAATTCTTTCCGGCGGCAACATCGGGACGCACATTCAGATGGGAATCGGGGACGGGATAATTCCGCCGATCCTGAATCAGAATATCTACAGCCAGATCTATATTGTCTCCGATGAGGAGGCGATTGAGACAGCCAGAAATCTGGCCAGGCTGGAAGGCATCATGTGCGGCATCTCCAGCGGTACAAACGTGGCGGCCGCGCTGAAGCTGGCGGAAAAGCTGGGAGAAGGGAAGACTGTGGTCACGGTCCTTCCGGATACCGCCGAACGCTATTTTTCCACCGTGCTTTTTGAAGCGTAAGAAATACGGGACAAATTCCAGACAACAGAATTCACGCTGCGCGGGAATTCTGGCTGTCGTGAATGAAAATGGACAGCAGGGATTCCCGCTGTCCATTTTTCTATTCATGACAATCTGAATGATCACTTTACACTGAGAACTGCCCTGTGTATTATACGCTGGCTTTATAGATCGCCAGCATATCTGCTTCGTCGAGCACCTTTGCGGATCCGCCGGAGCCGTCAACGCCGGCCGCGCACTTGCGGGCCATCGTTGCAAGGTCTTCCTCAGTTGCGTCAACGCCGAGCTCTCTCAGGTTTGTGGGCATATTGATCTTCCGGAAGAAGTCCTCGAGTGCCTCGATTCCCTTCAGGGCGATCTCTTCATCCGAACCGGCCGGTTCGATACCCATCACATTTACGGCAAATCTTTTGAACCGGGGCAGGCAGTTCCCGCAGACATATCTTGCCCAGCTTCCCCAGACGGCGGCAAGGCCGGCGCCATGCGCCACATCATACAGACCGCCGAGCTCATGCTCCAGCTTATGGGTCATCCAGTCCCCGCCGTCGTTTCCGCAGCCGGTCAGCCCGTTGTGAGACAGGCTTCCTGCCCACATGATCTCCGCCCGTGCGTCATAGTTCTTCGGATCCTTGACCAGGATCAGGGCATTCTCCATAACAGTGCGGAGAAGACCTTCTGCGACCGAATCCGTGATCTCCATGTTTCCGCCGTTTGTAAAGTAGCGCTCCATGGTGTGCATCATAATGTCAGTGCATCCGCAGGCGGTCTGATAGTCCGGAAGGGTCATGGTCAGTTCCGGATTCATGATCGCGAATTTGGGCCTGCAGTAATCGCTGCTGTATCCTCTCTTGATGAGGCCTTCTTCTTTTGTGATGACGGAAGAGTCGCTCATCTCACTTCCTGTGGCGGCGAGCGTCAGGATCACGCCGACCGGCAGACAGGCTTTGGCCTGCCGTTTATAATCATAGAAATCCCAGACATCGCCTTCGTTGGTTACGCCGTAGCCGATCGCCTTGGCGGAGTCGATGGCGCTTCCGCCGCCCACGGCGAGCAGGAAATCAACGCCTTCCTTTTTGCAGAGTTCAATGCCCTCGTAGACGAGACCCAGATGCGGATTGGGAACCGCACCGCCAAGCGTAACATACGGAATTCCGGCTCCTTCCAGAGAATCGGTGACTTTTTTGAGAAGTCCCGAGCGGATGACACTGCCGCCGCCGTAATGAATCAGGACTTTTTTGCCCCCGAATTCCTGAACCAGATCAGCAACCTTCTGCTCCGTATCCTATCCGAAAACCACTTTGGTCGGTGTGAAATATTGAAAACCGAACATATAATACCCTCCTTGAAAAATGCTTGTCTGAACGCACAGAACCCACAGATGAAAAGACGGGTCCGAACCTGTTCTCAGGCCTGAAATTATTATAATATACGACGGGAAGGCAGGACAATAGGGGTATTTTTAAGAATCTGGGCAGAAATGCGGGCAGGAAACGGTCACGTTTTAAGTGATCCCGTGGTTTCGCCTGAATTCCCCGATCGTCCGCATT
>JAGCAV010000238.1 GCA_017652545.1 Lachnospiraceae bacterium | reverse complement strand
TACGGCAGGTATGGAGAAAAGATCGATCTGACCCGGTACATGCTCGGATCAGGCGTCCTGTGCCTTGTGTGCTATCTTCTTGCGTCGGTTTCACACAACCCGATGCTCAGCCTGGCGGGATGCATTCTCTGCGGCTTTTCCGTCGGAATCATGTGGCCCGGCACGATCAGCATTCTCTCAAAACGCATGTCGAAGGGCGGCACTGCCATGTTCGCTTTCCTGGCGATGGCAGGTGATCTGGGCGGCTCCATAGGGCCGGCCCTGGTCGGGTATGTTTCGCAGCAGGCAAACGACAGCATTCAGATGGGGCTGCTTGCGGGGAGCATTTTCCCTGTGATCCTGATCATATCCGTTTTTGTGATCATGAGACGTGGAGGCAGCCGGTAAAGAGGGAGGTGAGCACAGATGCTGAAGAAAATTCATATTGAGCGGCGGGCTTTGATCGTGCTGCTCTGTCTGGGCATTTTGAGTATATCCATTTTTCCGTGCCGGGCTCTGGGTGAAAATACCCCGGGTGAACCGCAGCCTGCCCTGCCGGCTCATGTCTGCTATGAGGTTTTTGTCCGGTCTTTCTTTGACGGCAGCGGGGACGGCATCGGTGATCTGGAGGGTGTGATCCGGAAGCTGGATTACATCTGTGGACCGAAAGAGACGGGAAGCGCCGGAGGGAGCAGTGTTTCGGATGCGGAAACCGTCTCTGCTCCCGAAACCGGTCTGGGATGCGACATGATCTGGCTGATGCCGGTATTTCCTTCCCCGACCTATCATAAGTATGATGTGACGGACTATCTGGATATCGATTCACAGTACGGGACCCTGGATGATATGGACCGGCTGATCGCGGCATGCCATGAGCGGGGCGTCCGTCTGATTCTGGATCTGCCTGTCAATCACACTTCCACAGAGCATCCCTGGTTCCGGGAAGCGGCGCAGTATCTGAGCCGGCTGGAGGAAGGAGAGGAGCCTGATGGCGCTGCCTGTCCGTATGTGGATTATTACTGTTTCTCAAGGGAAGCAAAGGACGGCTATGCGCCGCTGCAGGGGACGAACTGGTTCTACGAGGCGCGTTTCTGGGAAGGGATGCCTGACCTTGATCTGGACTGCATCACCGTGCGCGGGGAGATCGAAAAGATCCTGGCTTTCTGGCAGGATCGGGGCATAGACGGGTTCCGCCTGGACGCGGTCACATCCTACTATACGCTGAGCAGGGAAAAAAGCATTGCTTTTGTGGAATGGCTGAACAGGACCGCTAAGGAACAGGATCCTGACTGTTATCTGGTCGGGGAAGCATGGACTGACCGGGATACCTATCTGCTGTACTATGAGAGTGGGATCGATTCCATGTTTGATTTCGCTTTCGCAGGGCAGGAGGGCGTGATCGCTTCCGTTACAAGAGGCAACAAACCCGCTTCCTGGTATGTCCAGAAGATGGAGGAGGAAGAGGAATTGATCCGTTCCCACTCAGACCTGGCAGTCAACGCGCCTTTCTATACCAATCATGACATGGCCCGTTCTGTGGGGTATTATCCGGCTGACGTAGGCGCAAGAACGAAGTTTGCCCTTGCGCTGAACCTGCTGATGCCGGGAAATGCCTTCCTGTATTACGGTGAGGAG
>JAGCAV010000237.1 GCA_017652545.1 Lachnospiraceae bacterium | reverse complement strand
GCCTGAAGAGGCTGAAGAAGATGTGACCGAAGCTGCCGAAGAAGCTGCGGAAGAAGCCGCTGAAGAAACCGCTGAAGGTATCGCAGAGGGCACTGCGTCCGTGATCACTGCCGCCACGCTGGCCGATTACGCTTCGCCCAGAACGAAGGTCGTCCCCAAAGAGGCACCTGAAGAGGCCGAAGAAGACGTGACCGAAGCTGCCGAAGAGGCAGAGGAGACCGTGACTGAAGCCGCTGAAGAAAAGGCAGCCGACACATGGAAAGCCGGGACGTATACCGCTTCCGCAAAAGGTCTTGAAAGCGATGTCACTGTGGTTCTGACCATCGGTGATACAGGCAGGATCACCGCTGTCGGCATCAATGCCTCCGGAGAAACACCGGAAATCGGCAGAGCTGCCGCTGTCTCTCTGGCAAGTGCCGTTCTCTCGGAACAGGGAGCGGATGTGGATGCCATCGCCGGCGCCACCATCACCTCAGAGGCCGTTATCAATGCTGTCAAGGAATGCCTGAATCAGGCTTCATTATAAAAGGTAAGGAGAGAGAGTATGCAGATCAAAACATTTAAGGGTGGCGTTCACCCTGAAGAGAACAAGGACATCTCCAAATCTCTTCCTGTTGAACGCTATCTTCCCAAGGGCGACCTGGTCTTTCCTGTCAACCAGCATATTGGCGCTCCCGCCAAACCTGTCGTCAAGAAAGGTGACCAGGTTCTGGCCGGACAGCTTATCGCTGAAGCAGGCGGATTTGTGTCCGCAAACATTGTCAGTTCCTGCTCCGGAACAGTGAAGGCCGTTGAGGAGCGGGTCGTAGCCTCAGGTGCCAAGGCAACCTGTATCGTCATTGAAAATGACGGACAGTTTACCCCGGCGCCCGGTATCGGTGTCAAGCGTACGATCGAGGAACTCTCCGATAAGGATATCCTGGCAGCGATCAGGAGCGCCGGCATTGTCGGTATGGGCGGCGCAGGTTTCCCGGCCGATGTAAAGCTGATGCCGAAGAACGCATCCGAGATCGATTATGTGATCGCGAACGGCTGTGAGTGCGAACCCTACATTACCTGCGATGACAGGCTGATGCAGGACAAGAACCTCGGAATCATTGAAGGCCTGAAACTGGTGCTTCAGCTCTTCCCCAATGCGCAGGGCGTCATCGCGATCGAGGACAACAAACCTGATGCCATCAAGGATATGGAGGGTGTCTGCGCCGGTGAAAACAGGATGTATGTCCAGCCGGTCATGACCAAATATCCGCAGGGTGGTGAGCGAAGCCTGATCTCCGTAATAGCGGGACGCGACCTGAAGGTCGGCATGCTTCCGGCTCAGCTGGGCTGTGTCGTCTGCAATGTGGCTACCCTCTATGCCATTTATCTGGCATGTCTGCACAGCGAGCCTCTGATGGAACGCTACTTTACCATCACCGGCGATGCTGTCAAGGAGCCCAAGACCGTTATCGCAAAGATCGGTACCAGTACTGCCGAGCTGATCGAAGCAGCCGGCGGGATCAAAGACGGCGTGAAACTGACGAAGGTCCTTTCCGGCGGTCCGATGATGGGCCTGGCACTTTCAAGCCTTGATGTACCCATCGCCAAGAACAACAATGCCCTGACGGTCCTGGCGGAAGATCCGGTCGAAGCAGCCGAGCAGAAAATGACTGCATGTATCCGCTGCGGACGCTGCTCCAGGGTCTGCCCGATCCGGCTGATCCCGCAGCAGATGGCTGTTGCCTGTGAAAATCATGACCTGGATCAGTTCCAGAAGCTCTATGGCATGGATTGTTTCCAGTGCGGCTCCTGTACCTTTATCTGTCCTGCCAAACGGCCGCTGATGCAGCTGTTCAAGGACGCAAAGGCTGCCGTAACCGCAAAACAGCGTGCTGAAGCGGCGGCCAGAGCGGCAGCTGCGGCAAAGGAGGGAGGAAAATAACATGAACGATTATAAACTGAACATATCTTCCAGCCCTCATTTTCGGAGTGAGCTCACCACCGGCAAGGTCATGCTGAATGTGATCATTGCCCTGATGCCTGCCACGATATTCGGTATCATCCAGCATGGCCTGAAGGCATTTCTGGTCATTGCCTGCAGCATTCTGGCCGCAGTTCTGTCTGAATTTGTTTTCGACTTTATCGCAAAAAAGCCGAACACGATCACCGACGGAAGCGCTGTTGTTACCGGTCTTCTGCTGGCGCTCTCCCTCTCTCCGGATGTTCCTCTGTACATCCCGGTTCTGGGAAGCTGCTTCGCCATCCTCGTTGTCAAGTGCTTCTTTGGCGGTCTGGGGAAGAACTTCATGAATCCGGCGCTTGCTGCCAGATGCTTCCTCCTGATCTCCTTCGGCACACAGATGACGAAATTCACCGTAGACGGTGTCAGCGCTGCCACGCCGCTGGCTGCCATGAAAGCCGGTGAGAGCATCAACATTGCCAGGACCTATCTGGGTCTTACCCCCGGTGTCATCGGCGGAAGCGCACTGTGCCTGCTGATCGGCGGACTGTATCTGTGGGTAACGGGCGGGATCACGATCCATATCCCGGCCGCGGCTATTCTTTCCTTCACAGCGTTTATCGCCATCTTCGGAGGACAGGGCTTTGATATTCCTTTCCTGATTGCGAACATCGTAGGCGGCGGTATCCTGATGGGTGCCTTCTTCATGGCCACCGACCCGGTCACCAATCCGGTCACGGTCAAATCACAGACATATTTCGGTATCATTGTCGGTGTCCTGGCCGGTCTGTTCCGTGTAAAAGGCGCGTCAGCGGACTCTGTCAGCTACTCGATCGTCATCGCCAACATGCTGGTACCCTTCCTGGATAAGCTTCCGATGCACAAACCGCTCGGTTACGGCGAAGGTGAGAACCGTGCAAGGGAATTCCCGAAGGCAGCCATCAATCTGTTCGTGATCGCGCTGGTCATGGGTCTTGCCCTCAGCGGTGTCTATTCCATGACAAAGACCAAGATCGAGGAGCAGCAGAAACTCGCCAACGCGGAGTCCTACAGGGCTGTTCTTCCGGATGCGGAAAGCTTCTCGTTCGATGATGGTCTCACGGCGGCTGTTGAAGAACTTGCCGGCAACACCTATGATGACGCTTATGGCAGGACCTACATCAACGATGTAGCGGTCGGTTCCGGCGCAGACGGGTCCACGGTCGGATATGTGGTGGCTGTAACCACGGCAGACGGCTTCGACGGCAATATTTCCATGTCAGTCGGTATTGATCCGGAAGGCACCGTCAAGGGCATTGCTTTCACGGAGCTGAATGAGACAGCCGGCATGGGCATGCGCGTGGATGAAGACGGCTTCAAGGACCAGTTC
>JAGCAV010000236.1 GCA_017652545.1 Lachnospiraceae bacterium | reverse complement strand
CAAGGATTCGCCGCTGATCATCGGCCGGAATGAAACGGGTTCCTTCATCGCATCCGATGTGCCCGCGATCCTTGCCTACACAAGGCAGGTTTATTACATCGGCAATATGGAGATCGCGAGACTGACAAAGGATGAGATCGCTTTCTTTAATATTGACAGGGAACCGATCGAAAAAGAGTTGGTGAATATTGAATGGGATGCCGAGGCGGCTGAAAAAGGCGGCTTTGAGCATTTCATGATCAAGGAGATCCATGAGGAGCCGCGTGCCGTAAAAGATACCGTCGGGGCTTATGTGCATGACGGGATCGTTGATCTGTCCACAGCCGGCCTGGAGGACGACCTGCTGAGATCTCTTGACAGGATCTATATCGTTGCCTGCGGCAGCGCCTATCACGTCGGAATGGCTGCCAAATATGTGATCGAGGATATGACGGACATATGCGTGGAGGTGGATCTTGCCAGCGAATTCCGTTACCGCGATCCGAAGATCGCGAAGAACTCGCTTGTCATCATCATCTCTCAGTCGGGAGAAACGGCTGATTCGCTTGCGGCGCTCCGGCTGACGAAGGAAAAAGGGGTACCGACGCTCGGAATCATCAACGTGGTCGGTTCCAGCATTGCAAGAGAAGCGGATTACGTGATGTACACCATGGCAGGGCCGGAGATCGCGGTCGCCACGACCAAAGCTTATTCGACCCAGCTGATCGCCTGTTATCTGCTGGCGATCAGGGCAGCGGTGCTGCGCGGGGATATCACAGGCGATGAAGAGCATTCGCTGGTCGGAGCACTTCAGGAACTGCCGGAACAGATCCAGACGATCCTTTCGGACAAGGAACGGATCCAGTGGTTTGCCAGTAAATTCGCGAATGCCAGGGACATCTTTTTCATCGGCAGGGGCCTTGATTATGCCATCAGCATGGAAGGCAGCCTGAAGATGAAGGAGATCAGCTACATTCATTCGGAAGCCTATGCGGCGGGAGAATTAAAACATGGCACCATCAGCCTGATCGAGAACGGCACACTGGTCGTAGGCCTCATGACGCAGCAGCAGCTGTATGAAAAGACCCGCAGCAACATGGTCGAATGCAAAAGCCGCGGCGCGTACCTGATGGGGCTGACAAGCTACGGAAACTACAATATTGAGGATACTGTTGACTTTACCGTCTATGTGCCGAAGACGGATCCGCGTTTTGCCACCAGCCTGGCGATCATTCCGCTGCAGCTTATGGCGTATTATGTCAGTGTGGCGAAAGGCCTGGATGTGGATAAACCCAGAAATCTTGCGAAAAGCGTTACGGTCGAGTGATGTGTTGCGTGCAGTGTTAAGAATAAAGAGTGGAGCTGAAGCCGGAAAGGATGTTGTGAGATGATACAGGATATTTTTCCCCATAAGCTGGACAACCAGTTTCATCCGGATACACCGGAGCGTGAGGATGACCTGATCTTTTACGTGGATCAGGCTGCCAAAACGATCATGGTATCGGAAAGATTTGATGACCTGGCGCTTCCGGAAAGGAGAATCTTCCGGAATCCGCTCAAAAGCATTTACCTGATCAGGCTTGACGACCGGAACATATTCCTGGTACAGGCCGGCGCACAGGAACCGGGAGAGCTTCCGGACGGATTTGTCTGGAAAACGCTCAGGGAACTCAGGGACCTTCATGCAGGGCCCCAGCACATGATGTTCCTGGCCTATACAGGCCTTCAGCTTTCTTCCTGGTATGCGGACAACGTATTCTGCGGCCGCTGCGCACATGAAACGGTCCACAGCAGGACAGAGAGAGCCGTTGTCTGTCCGGCATGCGGGCGGACGATCTATCCGCGGATCATTCCGGCGGTTATCGTGGGCGTGCTTGATCCTGAGAATGAGAAGATCCTGGTGACAAAATACGCCGGAAGGGGAATCCCGTACAATGCCCTTGTAGCAGGGTTTACCGAGATCGGAGAGACGCTGGAGGAGACGGTTGCCCGTGAGGTGATGGAAGAAGTGGGGCTTAAGGTTAAGAACATCCGCTACTATAAGTCACAGCCATGGGCCATGGCAGATGACATTCTGATGGGATTTTACTGTGAGGTCGACGGAAGCAGGGAAATCAGGATGGATGCGAATGAGCTGAAGGAAGCGCACTGGGTGACGAGGGATGAACTTGAGCTTCAGCCGGACCAGTACAGCCTGACAAACGAGATGATGACACGGTTCAAACTGGGCCAGGTCACACGGGCAGGAGAGTACAGGGAATAAAAGACCAAAGGAACAGAAGAAGTAAGAGAGCAGAGACTTACAGAATAATTGAATGACGTGGCCGGATGCCGTGATCGGGACGATTGTTTCCTGATCCTGGCATCCGTTTTTTTGATGGGAAAGAACGAAAAATACTGTGGAACAAAATATACTATTTGTTTCACGGGTCCAAAATAACTGGAACAAATCTTGAAAAATGTTTCAACCGCTGTTATGATCAGAAAGTGTGCTTCCCAATCATGGTATTTCAGGCTGTGTCATGCATAGAATGGGGAAAAGTGAATAT
>JAGCAV010000235.1 GCA_017652545.1 Lachnospiraceae bacterium | reverse complement strand
TTAAGATCCGCATGATCACAATCGTCTGACAGGCAGGTTTCAATCACATAGTCCCAGATCCTGTCGGCGGGCCGGCTCAGGAGATAGACATCACGGAAGATCCCTGAGAAGCGGAATTTGTCCTGATCCTCCAGGTAGCTTCCGTCGCACCATTTAAGGACGAGGACTGCCAGCAGGTTTTCCCCGTCCCGCATCAGATGGGTCACATCAAACTCCGATGTGTGATGGGAGACCTGGCTGTAGCCCACATATGTCCCGTTGAGCCATACATAAAAACACGAATCCACACCCTCGAAATTCAAAAAGACGCACGGCGTTTCCGGTTCCCGGCACCATTCAAAGCGATGCAGGTAGGCGCCGCACGGGTTCTCCCTGGGAACATAGGGCGGATCGAACGGAAACGGGTAACGGATATTCGTATACTGCGGCGCGTCATAGCCGCGCATCTGCCAGCAGAACGGGACCTTTTCCTTTGCCCACTGCGCGCCGGGTTCATAATCCGGTCTGTAGAAGGGTTCTTTCAGCTCATGCACATCCGGATACCAGGCAAATTCCCACTCACAGCCGCTGAGCATCTGCAGCCGGTCGGAGTGCTCCCTGATCCGGAGAGGATCGTCATCCGAAACGGATGACGGGATGTAATATGCCCTGTCCGGCATGGTATTCTGATGGAGAACGCTCAGATCCTCGTAAAGTCCCGGAATGATCACAATGTTGGCTCCTCTCTGATGTTTTTCAGTGAATGCCGGCAGGGAAAGCCTCTCTTTATTCAAGCCAGCCTTTCAATGCAGTCACGTTATAATTCATGAACTTGTTCTTCACGTATTCCTCATCGTGCTTCCACTTGTTCGGGGTGCATCCGATGATCCTCTTGAAGTTCCGGATAAAGGTTGAGACGCTCTCATATCCGATCCTCTCGGAAACCATCGCCACTGTCAGGTTCGTCTCCCTCAGCAGCGTGCATCCCTTCTGGATCCGGACAAAGTTCACGTAATCCATGGGCTTCATGTTCATGTATTTTTCAAACAGCTTCCTGAAATAGCTCTCGCTCATCCCGCAGGTGCGGGCCAGATTCGATACATGGATTACGGCCGCGTAATTCTTTTTGATGTAGTCGATCGCCGGGAAGATATCCACCGTCGCGGAGACCCTGGCCGGCAGCCCCGTATTCTGCAGTTTCCGGATGATCTCAACCACAAGCATCATCAGATACCGGGCGACCATATCCCTGTACATGTATTCCTTATCCTGCATCTCGGAAAAAATGCCCCGGATCAGGAACGTCATTTTCTGGATATTCATCTCCGGCAGGAGCAGCCGGCCTTCCTTATCGATCTCATAGCCGACGTGTTCCCTGAGGATCTCATCGTCCGGATAGAGTTCCTTGAGCACTTCGTGCATGTCAAAATACATCCACTCCCAGCCGGCCTTTCTGCCGAAGGTGTTCGTTGTATGCAGCTCCTTAGTCGGAATCAGGGAAATGCAGCCGGGATAAAAATGATATTCCTTCTCCCCGAGGATCATCTCCCCCTCTCCCTCATAGCAGACCCCTACCTCATAATAGTTATGAAAATGCAGTCTCTCTTTTCCTTCCCCGTATGCCTTATTCCACCCAGGACCGGTCAGGGGAAACACGATATCTCCCAGCGGTATGTCGTAATACCGGAACTCGACCTGTTTTTTATCATTCATAAACGATCCTTCTCTCTGTCCAAGCAAAAGACGGTACAGTCTTCCTTTCTACATATTAGCATCAGCTGTTTATGCGAAGCTTTTATATAAAGTTTAATTATTGGCAAATTCGTTTCTTTGCGCGGGGTAAACCACAGGGACAGGTTCCCCGGTTCCCCGGGCTTAAAAACCCAAAGATCCGGTGAACCTGTCCCCGTGATTGCGCGGTTTCAGGGTTTTGTTGTTTCAGGAATGTTCCCGCCCGGCAGCGCTATGCCTGTGCCGGTTTTTCTTCTTTTCTGATGGCATCGATCCTCTGTGAAAGCGTCGGATGGGAATACATCAGTTTCACGATCAGGGGATGCGGATTTAAATTGGACAAAGCGTCCTTGCTCAGCTTCTTCAGGGCTGAGATCAGTGCCTCCCCGTAGCCTTCTCTTGCCGCAAACGCGTCCGCCTCATACTCATGCTTCCTTGAGAGCCTGTTGGCAGCGTATCCCAGCAGACGGGACAGCGGCCAGGTGAACAGCGTCAGCAGGATCATGGCAAAGAAATAGTTCAGCCCGTCAAACCCAAAGGCCTCAAACGCGGGCCTGATATGGAACACCACGCCCAGCATGGCGATCGTCAGGACCGTCTGCCCGATGGAGAACGGCAGGCTTTTCGGTACATGGCTGTACTTTGCATGGGCGAATTCATGGGCAAATACGGCTACGATCTGGTCGCTGTCATAGTCCCTGACCAGGTTGTCGTCCAGGGCGATCGTCTTTTTCTTTGTCAGTCCCGTGCAGAACGCGTTGGCCCGGGTCGTTCTCCTGCTGGCATCCCGGACAACAATCTTCTTTACCTGTACCCCGTATCTGGTGCAGAGGCTGAGCAGACCGTCTTTCAGTTCCCCTTCCTCCAGCGGATCAAACCGGTTGAAGACCCGCATCAGCGGGACCACGATCAGCGACATCAGAAGGGAGAACAGGATAAACGCGATGCAGATCAGCACCAGGCCGGGATCCGAAAATCTCTCATAGAGAAACATGATGACCGCGATCATGCCATATCCCAGAGCAACGCTTATGATCCATTCCTTGATCGTATCCAGGACAAAGGTCTTCCGGGTCGTCCTGTTCATTCCGTATTTTTCCTCGATCACGAAAGTGCCGTAATAACTGAACGGAATGCTGATGACGGTCTCTATGGTCGTGATCAGAAAGATCGCACAGAAATACTGCAGGTAGACCGCCATCTTCCCGAAGCAGCCGAATGCAAAGGCATAGAAATTCAGGATCAGCATCAGCAGGCCGACTGCAAAGGTCAGCGCGTTTTCCGCCATTCCAAGCCGCTTCCTGTCCCGATGATAGGAAATCCATCTCCTGTACTCTTCTTCGTTGTAGACATCACGGACATTTTCCGGTATTTCGGCATTCATATGCTTTTCATCCAGGTAATCAAGGTACCAGTCAAAAGCGTGATGAAGAACATACGAAAGTACGAGTATGATTTTCAGCAACTGTATCACCTCCTGTGTTCCCGCCGTGCGCGCCTGTTATAAGCCTTATGCGGCCGTGTGACGTTTCTATGACACTCAGCCTGTTAGACTGTCGTCGTCAAAACAAAGACAACACCGCACTGAGCGGTCAATCATTTTAGATTATATGAGATAAGGAGAATAAAACAATGACAGATATGAAAAAAATGAATGAACAGGAACTTGAGAATGTAACCGGCGGCGAGAGCAGAATCGTCAACACGGGAAAAAATATTGAAGCAGTCGTAAGATCAGGCGCAGGGTTCGGTTTTCCGCAGATCTTTGCGATAAAGAACGGAAACTTCGTCAACACGACCGGCAGATCTGTCCGCGCAGACGGCAGGACCTGGTATGAGGTGAACGCTCCGGTATACGGCTGGATGGCAGGCTCCCTGATCGGGCTCGCCGACAGATATTGATTTTTGAAAAACAGATATTGATTTTTGAAAAACCACGAAAAAAGGGTGCCGCATCCGTGCGGCACCCCTTTTTTGGTCCGGATCATTTCCCCATCCAGAGGGAACCAGATTGTCATTCAGGCCCGTGGCATTCGGCCTCAATCACATTTTCTCCCGGGATCCTCCGGCCGTCCTCCAGCACGATGTCTCCCCATTCGATCTTCCGGATCTTCCCGGCCGTTTCCACATAAGCGCCCCCGGACTTTTTCTCATCGGGGACAAAATATACGATCCTGATCTCCAGGCCTTCCTGAAAGGCTTCGTTGATCTTCCGGCTCAGTTCACCGACAGCCTCTTCCGTCAGATCAACTCTGTCATCCGTCAGCCTGGCGGTCTCGGCCACGGCGTCGCCATACCCTGTCAGGGCGGCAAACGGCGCGAACTGGGCTGCGCGTTTGGCCATCGGCATCGGCGCGTGCCGGGACGATACATGGTGAGGCAGTTCAATGATATCTTCATACGGCCATTCAGGCATATTCCCGTTTTTCTTCATGCCCTGTGACCTCCCACCTGTCTGTTCCGTTCCCGGCCTGTCGCTCCCTCCTCAAAATTCACACCCTTAAGGATGGCATTTTTGCCGTATCTGTTCTTGATCTTCAGCATGGCCTCCTGCAGGGAGCGCTCCTTCTCCAGGTCCTTCTCTTCTTTCTCCAGGGCTTCATAGTCCGTAAAGAGATCCATCTGCTCATATTTTTCCGGAACCCTGTCCTCCGGCATCACATGATTCACCGCGATGGTGATCCTCCTGACCAGCAGATTCCGGTCCACCGTCCGGTCAAATATCTTCAGCGCGGCGTCCACGATCAGGTGCCCGGAAGAGGTGGCCCGGGACAGGTTCTGTGTCCCGTGAGCGGGTTTCGGGACCTTCTTCCCGTAATAGCCCACCGTCACTTCTCCCCTGTACCCTTCTTTCTGCCCGTCCAGGTTCTCATAATTCACGGTCAGCACGACCTGGTCCGTGACCATCCGTTTTTCCACCAGGTCCAGGGCGGCTGCATCGGCCATCTCATGGACGATCACACGCGCTTTTTCAAAGGGATACGGTTCCATCAGGACCTGTCCGGAGGAGAAACTCTTCTCTTCCGGCTCATACGCCCTGATCAGATCGAGCGTGCAGGGTTCCCAGCCCCAGGCATGGTCGATCAGAAGCTCTGCGTTCACGCCGAACATGCGGTACAGGATCTCCTCATTTTCGATGCTGCATCTCGCCACATCGCCCATGGTGAACATGCCCGCATCTTCCAGCCTTTTCGAAAGCCCCCTCCCCACGCGCCAGAAATCCGTGAGCGGACGGTGATCCCACAGCTGCCGCCTGTATGTCATCTCATCCAGCTCGGCGATCCGCACGCCTTCTTCATCCGGAGCCGCCTTCTTTGCCATGATGTCCATCGCGATCTTGGCAAGGTACAGGTTTGTCCCGATCCCGGCCGTTGCCGTGATCCCTGTCTCCTTCATCACCTCGCGTATCATCCTGTTCGCCAGTTCATGCGCCGTAAGGCCGTATGTCTTCAGATAGTCGGTCGCGTCGATGAGCACTTCGTCGATGGAGTAGACATGGATGTCCTCCGGTGCGACGTAGCGCAGGTAGATCTGATAGATCCTGGTGCTGTACGCCATGTATAAAGACATGCGGGGGACAGCCGCGATATAGGAGAGCTTCAGCGACGGATCGGCATTCAGCTGCGCCATATTGTCGGATTCACCGGTGAATGCCCCTGCCGCGGCAAGCCGCCGGCGGTTCACTTCCTTCACCTTCCGGACGACCTCAAACAGGCGTGCCCGTCCCGGGATGCCCAGAGATTTCAGAGAGGGCGAAACGGCCAGGCAGATCGTTTTCTCCGTCCTGGACACATCCGCCACGACCAGGTTCGTGGTCAGCGGGTCCAGGCCCAGTTCCCTGGCCTCAACCGAGGCATAAAATGACTTCAGATCGATCGCGATATACTGCCGCATCCGCCCTCACCCGCTTTCAGGATTTCACGATCTTCGCCGCAAACGCTGCCGCGTCCTTCAGGTCATCCGCATTCGGACGTCCCTTGTGGATGCCCTTGAACTCTCCCTTGCAGTGGAACTCGCGGTCATCCACCGGAATCCCGACCTTTTCCGCTTCCGCCTTTACCTTCTTGTAAGTGGAATTCAGCATGGCAGCCGATCCGAAATTGACGATCTTTCCCACCTTGTTCTTATCCAGGGAACGGATGAATGTCCTCACTTCCGGATCGATGCTGAATGCATAGTAGGAATTGCCGAGAAACAGTATATCGACCGGTTCACTCACCGGCGTACTGATGGGCAGCGCCTCCGCGCCGACAGCTTTGGCAACTGCCTCCGCCAGACGTTTTGTGTTTCCTGTCTTCGTATAGTATCTGACTGCAACTTTCATTTGGGTCCTCCTTTATTTCCAATCTGTTTCCAGAAATATATTGAACCTTTTGATTCTGTTTTATGCTGCTTTATGTTTCTTTATGCCTCTGTGTGCCTTCATGCCTGATTATACCGCTTCTATGCAAGCGCATCCGTCATGGTCAGCAGCTTCAGGTAGAATCCGCGGATGTCATGCCTGTGCATCAATCCGCCCTGCAGCGCCATATGATCCCCGTCGTAATCCGGGAACACATTCCACACACCCTTTTCTATGCAGGTCTCATCCAGTGCCCTGAACGGCGCACCCAGAGGATACCTTGCGGAGGCCGTATTGACAAGCCCGTCATTTTCCCGCCAGGTTTCATCGATGACCGTTCCTCCTGCTGTCTTTCCGGCATAGGCGCCGATCTGACAGGCACGCATGACGAACAGCGGCTCCATGCCTGCCTTTGGCCGGTGTGTGCCGTCCGGTTCCTGTTTCGTAAAGCTGCAGGGCACGGAGAAGTAATACACATCCGGCTGCGTGATGATCCTTCGATTCAGCTCCAGGGCATGGTCGATCTGCATGTCATACCCGGCATAGTCCCTTTCATCACGGCCATCCATCTGCGGCTTCGTGCCTGCCGCCATCATGCGTGCGAGCGGTCTGCTCCAGACCGGCACTCTGACCTGATCCGGATGAAAAGCCGGGTCCAT
>JAGCAV010000234.1 GCA_017652545.1 Lachnospiraceae bacterium | reverse complement strand
TGTCCGGACAGCACAAGGTCAAAGGCAACATGGTCAAAGGATCCGACCTGCGCAAAATGCTGGGACGGATGTAAGATATAAACCGGGACGAATGTAAGATATAAAAAATGAGGCAGGGGTTCATGCCCCTGCCTTTTGTTCTTTTCCTGTTCTTCCTCTCCATTCCTCCAGGGCAGCCTTTCCCTCCGGCGTAACCGGCTTGATCCACTTTCCGCTGAACAGATGGATCTGCATCAAAACGTACCGGATCGGCTCGTCGACATAGCTGCAGGCAAACACGAGAAGGGTCGGCAGCTTCCAGACCATACCGGTCATCCATACGGCCGGGATCACCACAGCCCACATGAATATGATCTCCAGGACCGTTCCGTAGGTAGCGTCTCCCGCTGCGCGGAAGGTATCGTTCTGGGTCCAGTTTCCCATCCGGATAATAGACGCGACCGCGTAGATACAGATCAGTCCGTAGGCAATCCGGAAGCTCTCGCCACGCATGCCCATGACCGTGAGGATCGGCGTATGCAGTGTGACCAGCGTCAGACCGAGCAGCCCGATGAAACCCTGGCACAGATAAACGAGCCGCCAGCCCCTGTTATATGCCGTGTCGATCTCTCCGGCACCCACCTTGGCTCCGACCAGAACTGAGGATGCATTGGAAAAGCCTGCAAAGAATCCGATGGCAAGTCCTTCCAGCGTGCGGAATACTGCCAGCGCCGCAATCGCTTCTTCCGGCTGCCGCCCCAGCACAATATTGATGCCCATGTTTCCGAAACCGATCAGAACTTCATTCATGATGATCGGAAAACACTTCTTCAGATACAGCCTGATAAACGAAGCACGCCATCTGAAATGCCGGCGGATGGCCAGCAGATATGGATGCCCGGCCCGCATTGCCAGCGCGACCACGACCAGGATCCCCACCACCTGGGCGATCACTGTTGCCGTGGCAGCTCCGCGGACACCCATCGCAGGCATCCCGAAATGTCCGAAAATCAGGACCCAGTTCAGAAAAATGTTGGTTGCGACCTGGGCGATCGACCCGTACAGCGGAAGCCTGACCTTATCCGTACACCGGAGCAGGGACGCCATGGCCATGGAAAGAACGATCAGCGGATAGGCAAAGCCGGCAATCCGCAGGTAGGATATGCCCACTTCCTGAATGGCCTTTTTATCTGTATAGAGCCGCATCACCGTCCCCGGAAAGCATACAGCCAGTATACAGAAGATGACACCCACCGTCATCATGAAGGTCAGCGTCACACCGTAGGAACGGTTGATCCCCTCATCGTCCCCTGCCCCGAAATACTGGGCAAAGAACAGCATACCGCCGCCCACAAATCCCCAGTAAGCGCTGAACATCAGGGAAGAAAACTGGGCGCACAGTCCGACAGCGCCGATCTGTGTCTGCCCAAGGGAAGCGATCATCATGGTGTCCACCATGGAGCCGGTGGTCGTCAGCAGATTCTGAAGAGCTACGGGAATCGCGATCACAGCGACTTTCCGGAGAAAATCTCCCCAGTCAAAAGAACTTCTTTTCATAATCCAATCACAAAAGACGATTTACTGTTATCCTGTTGCGTCACGGTGAACATCATAACAGGCATTCTGTCAACAGTAAAGGGTCAATCACTGGACAGTCCTGATATATTCCGTCGGTGTGGATCCCGTCACGTTCTTGAATCACCGGCTGAAGTAAAACTGACTGTTATATCCCGTCATTTCCGCGATCTGTCCGATGCTGTACTGGTCGGAGAGCAGCATTTTCTTTGCCTCTTCTATCCGGATGTTCGTCAGGATTTCATTGTAGGTGTAGTTCTTTATGTTCTTAAAGAGCCTGCTCAGGTAAGGCTGGCTGATCCCGAACAGATTGCAGATGCTCGGAATGCTGTTATTCTCATTCAGGTGATGGCAGATGTGATCTTCGATC
>JAGCAV010000233.1 GCA_017652545.1 Lachnospiraceae bacterium | reverse complement strand
GCGATCAGTATTCGATACATGACGATTTCCTTTCTCAGACAGGAAGCAGCAATGTGATCTCCGTTCCTCTCATATGTCCTTCACTTCTGATCGTCAGAAGTCCGTCCCGGTTATAGAAAAGCTGCAGGCGCCGGATCACGTTCTCCAGTCCGATCCCGGTGGAATCATTTTCCTCCTGCCCGTTTTCATCCGGAAGCGCTACATCCGGATCATTTCCGGGCGGCGTTTCGCTGCGGGATCCCGCTTTTGCATAGATTTCTGCGATCTGTTCGGCACTCATACCGACACCGTTATCCTTCACGGTGACACGGATGAACGTTTCCTCCCGGGCGGCGCTCAGTGTAACGACGCCTCTGTCCATCATTTCCCTGATTCCGTGTGTGATGGCATTCTCCACCAGCGGCTGCAGGATCATGGCGGGAACCGGCTGCGAGCCGATATCCGGATCAATTTCCTTGCGGTAGGTGATGTCGCCTGCGAACCTGACATTCAGAATATAAATATACGTATCGACCAGGCCGATCTCTTCCTCCAGCGTGGATTCGCCTGACCGCCTGACATTATAGCGGAAGAATTCCGCCATTTTCTCCAGAAAACGGCCTGTCGCCTCGGCATCTTCCATCATGGCCAGCTGCGTTCCGGCATTCAGGGAGTTGAAAAGGAAATGTGGGTTAATCTGTGCCTGTAGAAAATTCAGCTGCGCTTCTTTCAGGTTGGCGGCCATGGAGAGCTCCCGTTCCTTCAGTCTGGCCTGTTCCTGCATGCTGACTCTGACGCGGTCAATGTAGGCACGAATGCTCGAAAGCATCTGATTGAAGGTTCTGGTCACGATTCCGATCTCGTCCATAGTGTTCACTTCCGGGACTTCCACGTTCAGGTCGCCCTCCGTCACCTGGCCTGCCGCGATTGCCAGGGTCGTCAAAGGTCCGATCATACTGCGGACGATCAGAATAATGCCGACCACCGTCACGCTGAAAAGGGACACGATGATCATGAGCGAGAGCAGTTCCAGAATGTTCATCACAGAGAGAAGGTACTGATATCTCGCGGAATTCTGAGAGAACCGGATGGTGTTCAGTTCGTAAATGTATGTATTGATGTAATCATAGATCTGCCTGCCGCTCTCATAAGCGGATTTATATCTCTCGACATTGCGGCCGCGCTTCGCCTGGATGGCTTCCTCTGCGATTTCCAGATAGCTTAAGGACATGCCTCTGATGTTTTTTTCCAGCATCAGCAGCGCATTGTCGACCTTCCTGCCGTTCAGCTGTTCAGCGAGATCCTTGTAGGACTGTGCATAGCGATAGTAGTTTTCAAGGGCTGAGGAGCTTTTTGTGCTCAGATACTCATACACATTGCTGTCCAGCAGGGAAAGATTCTCGGCCAGCTCACTCATGGAAACATTGCTTGCGAAGACTGAATCGATCCGCTTGACCATGGAATTGATCCTGCTGAAGATATACAGGTTCACCAGAAGGATCATAACCAGCATCAGCACAATGATCCCGATCAGCCTGGTCCTGATCGAGCGGGGGCCGGGAAATATTCTCTTTTTTTCTGTTAATGTCGCTTCCGCTTCATTCATCCCGAATCACCTGCCTGCGTTTCCGGTTCATTATCCGTCTATGACTGACAGTCCGATATTAAAATAGCTGCTGACCCTTCCCAGCGTGAAGTGCTCCTCAAGAGCTTCCACGCATATCCTTCCGATCTCTTCCGCATCAATTCCGAGTGTTGAGTGGATAATGCCCCGTGTGATTGCCTCTTCAACCGTGTCAGACGCATAAAACCCGATCACGGACACATTGCCGACCTCATTGTAATCGACGAGTGCCTGGGCGACGCATTCGGTCGCTGTCAGGTCCAGGCAGACGATGATATCGGGAAGGCGCTCCCGGCTGACAAATATATCCCGGATCGCTTCCTCTGTCTCAAAGCTGGTACCGGTATCCACTTCCATGACTTCAAAAACAGCCTGCTGCCCGGCGTCTTTCCCCTGTTCCACAGCCTGCAGCATCTGGGAATACATCAGCGCGCCGCCGCCTTCGGCAAGAGAGCTCCCGGTGATCACCAGCACGCTGTTTTCCCCGGGGGAGAGGCAGGAAATGATCTGCCTTGCATAGTGGTCGCCCATCTGATAACTGTTCATGCCTACGTAGCTGACGCGTTCACTGTCCTCGTCATCCTCCAGCGCCATGATCACGGGAATCTCCTCCGCAGCCGCCTCGTTGATCAGATCTGTCATCTGCTCGTCCGGAGACTTGTGCAGGATGATCCCGTCAACCCCCGCTGCAGTCGCGATCCGCATGCAGTCAGACAGACTGTAGGTAACAGGCGCATCCTTTCCGATCCACTCGATATACGCCTTACTGCTCTTTGCACTCTCTTTCGCCGATTCAAAGACTGCCTGCCACAGATCCGAATCGTCCTGTGAGATAAAGGCAATATGCTTTTCCAGTCTTGTGCCGGCATTTTCACTGTTTTCCATGGTCAGAAGCCTGTTATCCGCATAAAAATATAAAGCCAGCAGAAGGCCCGCCACAACAAAAACAATGATCTCCACTATGACTACAGAACGGTTTGTCTTATTCATCTTACTATATGTGTTTACATCGAATTGAATAAAGTCTGCAAGCGGACTTCAGGTTTCCCATTCCCTCATTCATAAGGGGAGCGCAGCAAGACTTTGCGCCGAGCACGGTCGCGAAGCGACATTTTCCTTACGTGCGAGTGTGCATCCTCGCGGAGCGTTTATCGTATAGGAAATTCGAAGAAATTTCCTATACGATAAAACAGGATGCCGCACAGGCGGCATCCCATTCTAACATAATTATGATTTGCACGGCAAGCCGTTTGATCTTACTTCTCGCGCTTCTTGGAAAGAATATCGAATGCCACAGCGCCGAGAAGAACAACGCCCTTGACGACCTTCTGCAGGTTTGCATCCCAGTTGACCAGGCTCATGCCGAGGTTGATGACACCGATCAGCGTAGCGCCGACCACCATGCCGAAGATCTTTCCGGAACCGCCGTATGCGGATACGCCGCCCACAACACACGCAGAGATCGCGTCCATCTCATAGTTGGTACCCATGGTGGAGTTGGCTGCCTGGAACCTTGACATGACGGTCCAGGTCGTAATAACCGTAATGACGGCCATATTCAGGTAAGCCATGAACATGATCATTCTTGTATTCACACCTGACAGGCGCGCCGCCTCGCGATTGCCGCCGACCACATAGAAATGACGGCCGATCGTCGTCTTCTCTGTGATAAAACTGTAGATCAGAACAACAGCCACGACCCACACCAGAACAGTGGGAAGTCCG
The DNA here is from genome assembly GCA_017652545.1 of Lachnospiraceae bacterium. Next base: position 9,905 of record JAGCAV010000233.1, on the reverse strand, counting down.
CCGGCCATCGCCAGCTTATAGGCAACCAGCAGGATCACCGCAGCTTCCAGAACGGATTTCACCAGGACATTGGCCGCTGAATCGGCTTCATATCCTTTTTTCAGCTTCACCGCTCTTGAACGGATGTTGAGAAATACGACCAGCACAGCGGCGACAATTCCGACAACCATACAGGGAATGTTCAGTACATTCAACTTGGTTGAGAACAGTTTGCCGGAAAACAGGCTCAGGAAGCCGGGATATGCGGCAATGCTGATGGAACCGGTCGAGCTGCTGGAAGACAGGATCTGGGTGCCCAGCCCGCGGAAGGCAAGGTAACCTGCCAGCGTAGCGATCCACGGCGGCACATTCACATAGGCAATCAGATAGCCAAGCACGATGCCGTAGAAAGCGCCCACTGCCAGCATAAGCAGGATGACGATCACGACCGGAAGGCCTCTGTTATTCAGGAAGTAACCGCCGATGGCAGCCAGAAGGCAGACCACCGCGCCGCACGACAGGTCGATGTTTCCGCCTGTGAGCATGCACATCAGCATACCGGAAGCCAGAATGAACACGTACGCGTTCTGGGTCACCAGCGCGTTGAAATTCATCGGCTGGAACATGGCACCTTTGGTGGCAAGCGTAAACAAAAGGTAGATCACGACCAATGCGATGATCATAAAGTTATCTTTTATGACTTGAGAAGCACTCTTTTTCATTGTCATCCTCCTTTCCTTACGCCTGCTCTTTTTTGGAGAGAACATCAAACAGCACCGCAAGCAGCAGAACCACGCCCTTGACAGCTCTCTGGTAGTTCGCGGACCAGCCCATGATACTCATGCCCTGGTTGATCACGCCCATCAGAGTCGCGCCGATGATCACACCGGTGATCTTGCCGACGCCGCCATACGCGGAAGCGCCGCCGATGAAGCAGGCTGCGATGGCGTCCATCTCATAGCCCTGTCCGAAAGTGGGCTGTGCACCGGTTGCTCTCGCCACGGTCAGGATGCCGCCAAGACCGGCCATCAGGCCCATATTGGCATAGGCAATAAAGTACACCAGTTTCGTATTGACGCCTGAAAGCCTGGTTGCCTTTTCATTGCCGCCCACCGCATAGAAATACCGGCCGATTGCCGTATTGGTTGTGATATAGCCGTAGACCAGAAGCACCAGTCCGATCCAGCAGAGCACGGTCGGAATGCCCTGATAGTTCGCCAGCTTATAGAAGATCCACAGAAGCAGCGCACTGACAGCCACCATCGTGCCGATCACAGTCACCGGATTGTCACCTGCGATTCCCTTCTTCTTTCTGGTCACCATGCCCTTAAGCGTCAGGATCACATAAATCGCCACGACGATGATACCGGCTGCCATGCACGTGATGTTCAGGCTTTCTCCATGGAAGAAATCCGGGATATAGCAGTTGGCCCCGCCGCCGAAGACCTGCAGGAAACCGGCATTTTCAATACCGACCGTATAGCCCTGCAGCACCACGTTGGAAAGGCCGCGGAATGCGTACATGCCTGCCAGTGTGGCAATAAACGGAGGGACAGAAATCCAGGCGATCCAGAAGCCCTGGAACGCTCCGATCAGAGCGCCGACAAGAAGCATCACGATCACAGCGAGCACTGCCGGCAGTTTGTTTGCCATCATGACAGCACCGATCGCACCGGTAAAGCAGACGACAGATCCGGCAGCCAGGTCGATGTTGCCGCCTGTCAGGATACACAGCAGCATACCGGTTGCCAGCACGAAAACATAGCCGTTCTGGGAAATCAGGTTATTGATGTTCTGCGCATACAGGATCTTGCCGCCTGTCCCGATCGAGAACAGGATCACGACCACAGCCAGCGCAATGACCATCATGTATTTCTTGATAAAATCAGTTAAACTGCGTGATGCCATGATCAATCCCCCCTTCCTGACTTCAGAATCTCAGCCATGATCTTCTCCTGTGTTGCATCGGAGGCCTTCATTTCTCCCACGATTCTTGAAGCGTTCATGATATATATGCGGTCGCTCATGCCCAGCACCTCCGGAAGCTCGGAGGAGATCATGATCACGGACTTGCCGGCTGCCGCAAGATCATTGATGATACAGTAGATCTCATACTTGGCGCCGACGTCGATGCCTCTTGTCGGTTCATCCAGAATCAGGATATCCGGCTCAGCAAACATCCACTTGGCAAGAAGCACCTTCTGCTGGTTGCCGCCGGACAGGTTGCCGACCAGCTGTTCAACAGTGGGTGTCTTGATCTTAAGCTTGTCCCTGTATTCCTCCGCCACCAGATATTCCTTATCCTTGTCGATGACCTTTCCGCTGGCCAGGCTGTCAAGATTGGCCAGTGATGTATTCACCTTGATGGACTGGGACAGGACCAGGCCGTTGCCCTTCCGGTCCTCGGTCACATAAGCGATCTTGTGTCTGATGGCATCGGTCGGTGACTTTTTCAGCTTTACTTCCTGACCGTTGATCTTCAGTGTACCTGAGAGCAGGTTGCCATAGGACTGTCCGAAAATGCTCATGGCCAGTTCTGTACGGCCGGCGCCCATCAGACCGTAGATGCCCACGACTTCTCCCTTGCGCACATACATGGAAACATTGTTCACCACGTTGCGCTCCGGATACAGCGGATGCTGAACGGTCCAGTTTTCGATCTCCATGTTGGTCTCACCGATCGCAACACCCTGCCTCTTCGGGAAACGGTTGGTGATCTCACGGCCGACCATGCCTCTGATGATACGGTCTTCATCGATATCACGATTTGTGTTGTCAATGGTCTCAATGGTGGAGCCGTCACGGACTACCGTGATCTTATCAGCGACGTAAGCCACCTCATTCAGCTTATGCGTGATGATGATCATGGTCATGCCCTGCTTCTTGAAGCCGAGCATCAGGTCCAGCAGCGCCCTCGAATCTTCCTCATTCAGAGAGGATGTGGGCTCATCAAGAATCAGCAGCTTCGCATTCTTCGCCAGCGCTTTTGCGATCTCAACTAGCTGCTGTTTGCCGGTTCCGATCTCCTTGACCAGAACCTTGGAGGATTCTGACAGACCTACCATCTTCAGATACTTGTCAGCCTCCGCGTATGTGGTATCCCAGTCAATGCGCGCTTTTTTGCCGCGCTCATTGCCCAGATACATATTTTCACCGATCGACATCTCAGGAACCAGCGCGAGTTCCTGATGAATGATGACGATTCCCTTGCTTTCAGAATCCCTGATCGTATTGAAACGACATGTCTCGCCCTTATAGACGATATCTCCCTCATATGTCCCGTACGGATAAATACCGCTCAGGACGTTCATCAGCGTAGACTTTCCGGCGCCGTTTTCTCCGACAAGCGCATGGATCTCGCCCTCTTCCACCTTGAAGTTGACGTTGTCCAGTGCCTTGACACCCGGAAATGTCTTGGTGATGTTCTTCATCTCCAGAATAATGTTAGCCAATTTCTTCTCCCTCCGTACCTGTCCGGCTGCCCGGGCAGCTGCCAGCGTCAAAACCCGGGGTTATGAAGAAAACAGGCGGGGCAAACCCCGCCTGTACATTCAGGGCCTCATCTGTCATCAGATGCCCTTATTCATGTTCTGATATCAGGCAATTACTGCAGCTGATCCTCTGTGTAGTAACCGGAGTCGATCAGCAGCTCTTTGTAGTTGTTGGCATCTGCGAATACCGGCTCGCAAAGGAAGGACGGAACTACGATCACATTGTTGTTGTAGCTCTCGGTATCGTTGACATCAACTTCCTCACCGTTGAGGATCTGGCTGACCATCTTGACAACCTGCGCTGCCAGTGTACGGGTATCCTTGAATACGGACATGCTCTGCTTGCCGGCGATCATGTTCTTGGTATTCTGGATATCGCAGTCCTGACCGGTGATGATCGGATAGTTGCCCTTGTAGTTGGCATCCAGAGCGTTCTGTACGCCCAGAGAAGTGGAGTCATTGGAGCACATCCAGGCATCAAGCTCGGTGCCGTCTGCATAGTAGGAAGAAAGGATATCTTCAGCTCTCTTCTGAGCAACATCGGTGCCCCAGGTCGGAGTAGCAACTTCTTCAAAGCTTGTCTGTCCGGACGGAACAACCAGCTTGCCCTCATCGATGTAGGGGCTCAGGACGTCGAACGCGCCTGAGAAGAACAGACCGGCGTTGTTGTCACCGGGATCACCGGCGGTGAACTCAATGTTGAACGGGCCTTCAGCGTTGTCCAGATCAAGGGTATCCTTGATGTAGGTGCCCTGGATGGTACCGACCATGTAGTTGTCGAATGTCGCATAGTAGGAAACGCCGTCAGAGTCCATCAGCAGACGGTCATAAGCGATAACCGGAATCTCGTTTTCCTTAGCCATGGTAAGAGCCTCACCAAGGGAGGAACCTTCGATCGCTGCGATAACCAGAACAGCATCGCCGCTGGAGATCATGTTCTCAACCTGTGACAGCTGAGTCTGAACATCGTTGGAAGCATACTGAAGGTCAACTTCGTAGCCGGCTTCTTCCAGCATGGCTTTCATGTTGTCGCCATCCTGATTCCATCTCTGCAGATCCTTTGTCGGCATGGAAACGCCAACTTTTTCACCTTCTGCGAATGCAGCTGTGCTGAACAGAGCAACTGCAGCCAATGCAGCAAACAAAACTTTTTTGTTCATAATGTACCTCCACTAAAGATTTGATAATGATTTGCATCGTGACCCTCTCACGACAATGATATGATAACACTAGTTCCGCAAGGAAAAAATAGACAAAATAGCGGCAATTCTTCATGATTTTGTCATATTTTGAAGAAATATCCTGCCTTTTATGACACAAACAGGACATATTTGTCCTGCCCTTACAGCACATGACAAATATGTCCTGTTTATGCATGCAATGCCCTTTTTACCTGACTGAGAAGCGATACCGCGTGACCGTATCGTATTTTTCTCCCGCTTTCAGGATCGGTTTCTGCACGTTATCCATATTGATCGCATTCGGTACAAACTGGGTCTCCAGACAGAAACCGCACCTGGGCTGGTAGACTGCCCCGTCCTTTCCGGTCTGGCCCGGGGTTATGCAGTTGCCCGCGTAGAACTGGACAGCCGGCAGATCCGTAAAGGCTTCCAGGCAGATACCGGTCTTCCCGCTGTACGCTTCCGCGATCTTAATGATCTCACCCTTCTCATCCCTGATCAGCCAGTTATGGTCATAGCCCTTCACAAAGGCCAGCTGGTCCACGTCCTCTCCGATACGCTCCCCGATCCTGTGCGGCGTGGTAAAGTCAAAGACGGTCCCTTCAACAGCTGCCAGCTCCCCGGTGGGAATCGCCTGAAAGTCGATAACAGGGTTATACCGTCTGGCGACAAGCATCAGTTCCTGATCTTCAACAGATCCGCTGTTATGTCCGGAGAGATTGAAATAGGTATGATTGGTCAGGTTTGCGACCGTATCCTGATCACACTCCGCTTCATAGTGCAGTTCCAGCGTGTTGTCTTCCGTCAGCGTGTACGTAACGCTGACCTGGAAATTGCCCGGATAATTCTGCTCCATATCCGCATCCTTCAGGAAAAATGACACGGCATTCTCCGTTGTTTTTTCCACGGTCCAGACGCGGTTGTCAAATCCGTTCAGGCCGCTGTGCAGATTATTCTCGTTGTCGTTGATGTCAAGCTGGTATTCTTTTCCGTTCAGGGTAAAATGTCCTTTGTCAATGCGGTTGCCGCTGCGGCCGATCACCGCTCCGAAAAAACAGGTGTTTTCATAGTAGCCGTCCGGTCCGTCATATCCGAGCGCCACATCGGTCATCTTTCCGTCCCGGTCCGGAACAATAATGGACTGAATCGTTGCGCCGAGGTCCGTCACCTTCACCTGCATATGCCCGTTATCGATCGTAAACAGGGACAGTTCCTGTCCATCAGCTGCTTTTCCGAAAGCCTGCTTTGTAACTCCCATTCTGATCTCCTCATCTCTCTTCAAATAAATGGGGGTCATTACTTACGCAATGACCCCCGCAATCCTTACCAGTTCTTATTTAAAGGGGTTTTCTCCCTTGAAGGGAAGGCTGGCCGGCTGGTTGTAGCCGATCTCGCACGGGCAGACCCCGATCAGCTTGAACACTTCGTAGAGAGCCTTTCCTGCATGGCCGAACGCCACGGCGCCGTGATGCGGGAAGCCTTTCTCAATGAGCCAGTAACGATAGAAACGTCCCATCTCCGGAATGGCGAATACGCCGATACCGCCGAAGGATTTGGTCGCGACCGGAAGCACTTCACCCTCTGCCACATAGGCGCGTAGCGTGTTGTCCGCTGTGCTCTGCAGACGATAGAAGGTGATCTCGCCGGGAGCGATGTCGCCTTCGAGTGTTCCGTTCGTCACCTCGATCGGAAGCGCTCTGGCCATGATCTTCTGATATCTCATCTCGAAGTTCGCCAGCTTGGTGGAGCAGGTATTGCCGCAGTGGAAGCCCATGAACGTATCGGTATGCTTGTAGTTGAAGGTACCCTTGATGGACTCTTCAAACATGTCATCCGGCACGGAGTTGTTGATGTCAAGGAGCGTCACGGTATCGTTCGTGACACAGGTTCCGATGAATTCAGACAGGGTTCCGTAGATATCCACCTCACAGGATACCGGGATGCCTTTTCCGGTCAGACGTGAGTTGACGTAGCAGGGAACAAAACCAAACTGTGTCTGGAATGCGGGCCAGCACTTGGTCGTCAGCGCGACATACTCCCTGTAACCTTTATGGCCTTCCACCCAGTCAAGAAGCGTCAGCTCATACTGTGCAAGTTTGGCAAGAATCTCGGGTTTCTTGTTGCCGGCGCCGAGTTCTTTCTCCATATCCGCGACAACTTCCGGAATACGCTCATCTCCGGCATGCTTGTTGAAGGACTCGAACAGATCCAGTTCGGAGTTTTCTTCAATCTCAACACCCAGGTTGTAGAGCTGCTTGATCGGAGCGTTGCAGGCCAGGAAATTCATCGGTCTGGGGCCGAAGGAGATGATCTTCAGGTTCTTAAGCCCGACGACTGCTCTCGCGATGGGAACAAATTCATTGATCATCTTCGCGCATTCAGCGGCTGTTCCGACAGGATACTCCGGAATGTAGGCTTTGATATTGCGAAGCTGCAGGTTGTAGCTTGCATTGAGCATGCCGCAGTACGCGTCGCCGCGTCCGTCGGACAGATCATTCTGGGACTCTTCGGCTGCCGCGCAGAACATGACGGGACCGTCAAAATGTTTGGCAAGCAGTGTTTCGGAAATCTCGGGACCAAAGTTTCCGAGATAGACACAGAGGGCGTTGCACCCTGCCTTCTTCACATCCTCAAGCGCCTGAACCATGTGAATCTCGCTCTCAACGATACAGATGGGGCATTCATAGATATCTGCCGCATCATAGGAAGCCTTGTAAGCGGCGATCAAAGCCTCTCTTCTGCCGACGGAAAGTGATTCCGGGAAGCAGTCTCTGCTGACAGCCACGATACCGATCTTAACTTTTGGGATGTTTACCATGTTCATTACCTCCACATTTATTGATAAACAAAAACAACATTCATCCAACTGTCGCCCGGCGCTGCATAAAAGCAGGCATTCCGTACCTTACGCGATCTGCGGAAACAGTTCCTTCACTGCCGGATAGATCTTCTTGAACTGTTCATACCGCGCGTTATATTTTTCTACAAGTTCCGGATCAGGTTCTACCGTATCAACGACCTTGACGATCGCGTCCGCCGCGCTCACCACATCCGGATAGGCGCCGCACGCGACCATGGCAAGCATGGCGCCGCCCATGGAAGGTCCTTCCTCACACGCAGGCACATCCACCTTCAAACCCAGGATGTTTGCGCAGATCTTTCTCCAGAGGGGACTCTTGGCTCCGCCGCCGACGATCTTGGTACGCTCCAGATGGATCCCCAGGGACTTCGCGATCTCCAGGCAGTCGCGCAGTCCGAAGGTGACGCCTTCAAGCACCGCCTGGGTCATATCCGCTCTCGTGGTATCCATGGTCATGCCGATGAAGGTACCTCTCGCTGCGGGATCATTGTGCGGGCTTCTCTCTCCCATCAGGTAGGGAAGGAAGAATACATGATTCTCACCGAGCTTTTCGATCTGTGCCTGTTCGGCCGCATAATCCTTCACACCGGTGATGCCGTCCATCCACCACTTGTTGCAGGATGCGGCGGACAGCATGCAGCCCATCAGGTGATAATGGCCGTCGGCATGATCAAAGGCATGCAGGGCGTTGAACTTGTCCACGCCGAATGAATCCGACGAGATAAAGATCGTTCCGCTTGTGCCAAGGGAGATGTTGCACATTCCGTTGCCGACAGTTCCTGTGCCGACCGCGGCAGCGGCATTGTCTCCCGCTCCTGCTGCCACCCTGACGTTCTCGGAGATGCCCAGTTCCTTTGCAAGATCCGCCTTCACACAGCCGACACATTCATAGCTTTCAAAGAGTTTCGGCAGCTGTTCTTCCCTGACAGAGCAGATCTCCATCATCTCCTTTGACCAGCAGCGGTTCTTTACATCAAGCAGAAGCATGCCGGAGGCATCGGAAACGTCTGTGCAGAAGGTACCGGTCAGCTTGTAGGCGAGGTAATCCTTGGGCAGCATGATCTTCGCGATTTTCGCGAAGTTCTCAGGTTCGTTCTCCTTGACCCAGAGGATCTTCGGGGCGGTAAACCCGGCAAAGGCAATGTTGGCAGTATACGAGGAGAGCTTTTCCTTTCCGATCACCGTATTCAGATAATCCGTCTCTTTTGCGGTCCTTCCGTCATTCCAGAGAATGGCAGGACGGATCACGTTGTCCTCGTCATCCAGAATCACCAGGCCGTGCATCTGTCCGCCGAAGCTGATGCCTGCCACTTTGGACTTGTCACACCCGTCCAGAAGCTCCTTCAGGCCTTCCACAGACTGTTCATACCAGTCCTCCGGCCGCTGCTCCGACCAGCCGGGGTGCGGGAAGAAAAGCGGATATTCCCTGGATACGATCCTGATGATCTTTCCGGTTTCATCCATCATCAGCAGTTTGACTGCCGATGTACCGAGGTCTATGCCTATATAGTACATACTCTCTCCTTTCTGTCATGTAATGGTGCTTTAACTGTTCATACAGCAAAACAGTTGCATACTGTAAATAATATATAACACGCATATTCTTTTTTCAATTCTGGTTGTCAAGGTCAACAATAATTGATAGTAAAACAGCAAAAAAATGCTACATCCCGCGGGATGCAGCATGGATCAGTCTCTGTTTTTTTGATATACAGTCACAGGTTATGATGACATGATCACGCAAACACACTCTCGGGGGACTCCCCGAGGACAAGAGGAAGTGCCTGCGGAATATTCTCGACGACAATGCGTTCGTAGGTTCCTCCGTATTCACCGTCGACCGTCCAGGCCATCTCGCCCTCCGGCTCGACGATCAGCTTTCCCGTTTTGAAGGTGATCACATACTCACTTTTCGTTCCGTTCAGAAGGGCATTGATGATATTCGGCCAGTCAACAAAGCTCGGAGGCATTTTGATCAGTGTCACCTCGAACAGTCCGTCATTGAGCGTCACATCATTTCCGGTGATTCCCTTGAAGCCGCCGACCGAATTTGAGTTGGTGATCATGCCGTACAGGAATTCCCCCTCGCCGGACCTTTCCCTGCTGTGGAACCGGAGTTTCCAGCTCTTGAGGTTCGCGAATGATTTAACGCCCTCCAGCAGGTATGCCAGATGCCCGAGCGCGTTCTTCATATCCTGACTGGTCTTGTAGGAGACCTCTGTGAATGCGCCGAAAGCAGCGACATATACAAAATAGCTTTCCTGCTCATCATTCCGTATATGCCCTACATCACAGGAGAACACGCTTCCCTCGGCAATCGCCCTGGCGGCATCGGTCATTTCCTTCGGAATCCCGAGTGAACTGGCATAATCATTCGTGGAACCGGCGGGAATG